>CALMCS010000727.1 GCA_937862875.1 uncultured Comamonadaceae bacterium | reverse complement strand
GGCGTGTACTTGATGGCGTTGTCGATCAGGTTGCGCAGCAGAATCCGCAGCGCTTCGGCCTGGCCGGACACCACGACCGCATCGGCGTGTGGCAGGCCCAGATCGATCTCGCGCTGGGCCGCAAACGGTGCCGCGTCCGCGACCGCCTGGCGCGCCAGCTCGTCGAGTGACACGGCTTGATCCACCGTGCCGGTACTCGCTTGTTCTTCCTGCCGCGCGAGCACCATCAGCTGCTCCACGAGCCGCGTGGCGCGATCGATGCCCGACATCAACCGCGAGGTGGCCGCCGTGCGCGCGGCATCATCGGGAGCGCGTTGCAGGCCCTGGATCTGCAGCTTGAGTGCGGCCAACGGCGAGCGCAACTCGTGTGCGGCATCGGCCACAAAATGCTGCTGTGCGTCGAATGCGCGGCGCATGCGGCTGAGCAAGGCGTTGAACTCGCTGACCAGTGGGAGTATTTCGTCGGGCAGGCCATCGGTGCGCACCGGGGACAGGTCCTGCGGCCGCCGCGACGCCACTTCGGCGCGCACGCGTTGCACCGGAATCAACGAGGATCGCACCACCCACCACACCGCGAGCGCCAGCAGCGGCGCCAGCAACGCGATGGGTAAAAGACTCTGCCACGCCGACTCGCGCGCCAACGCGCGGCGCACGCGCATGTCCTGCGCGACCTGAATCACCTGCGACCGGGTTTGCAGCGAGAAGACCCGGTAGGTGGTGCCGCGCACCGGCACGTCGGCAAACCCGAGCACCGCGTTTTGCGGCAGGGCCGCGCCCAGTGCCGATTCAAAAATGCGCAGGCCTTCGTTGGTCCAGACCTGCACGATGAATTCCTTGTTCTCATCTTCGGGCGCCGTGCCCTGCGCACGGCCCTTGGCATCGACCGGCAGGCCCGCGCGCAATGCAAACGCAGTCTGCTGCAGTTGGTAGTCGAACAAGGAGTCGGTTTGCGCCAGCGCGTTGCGGTAGGCGAATGCGCCCTGCAGGAGCGCCGTCAACGCAATCGCCGCGCAGATGAACAGCAGCAGCCGTTTGCCGAGCGCGGTGGGCAGGCGCACATAGTGATCGAGCGAATGCTTCTTCATGCTTATTTGCTCACCATGTAGCCGACGCCGCGCACGTTGACGATGATTTTGGCGCCGAGTTTCTTGCGCAGCCCGTGGATGTAGACCTCCACCGCGTTGCTGCTGACCTCGTCGCCCCAGCCATAGAGTTTGTCCTCCAATTGCTGGCGCGAGAGCACGGCACCGGGGCGTGCGAGCAAGGGCTCGAGCACGGCCCATTCGCGCGCCGAGAGCACGACCGGTTGACCGTCCACCGAGGCCTCGCGCGTGGCGGGCCGAATGGTGACGTTCTGGTGTTCGTACACCGGCTCCGCACGACCGGCGGCGCGCCGCGTGAGGGCGCGCACGCGGGCGAGCAGCTCGTCCATGTCGTAGGGTTTGAGCAGGTAGTCGTCGGCTCCGGCGTCCAGCCCCTTGACGCGGTCGGCGACGGCGTCGCGTGCGGTGGCGATCAGCACCGGCGTGCGGTCGCTGCGCGTGCGCATGTCGCGCAGAACGCTCAATCCATCACGACCGGGCAGGCCCAGATCGAGCAGCACGGCATCGTATTGCTGCGTGCGCAGCGCCGTATCGGCACTGGCAGCGTCGCGCGCCCAATCGACGGCGTAATGCTCGGCGCGCAGCAAATCCTGCACGGCCTCGCCGATCATTGTGTCGTCTTCCACCAGCAGCAAGCGCATGATCAATCGTCAATAAGGGTTGTTGAAAACGAAGGGCCTGAAGGAATCGCCAAGCGTAAAAAAAGCTCCGACAAATCGCTTGTCGGAGCTTAGTTCAAAAATGCCTGAGGGCCAAAATCAGCCTCCTTGGCCCCACTTAGCCCACCTCAGCCCAATTGCACCGGCACAAAGATCCGGCTGCCATCGCGCTGCACCAGCAGCGCCACCGATTTACCCGACTTGCCAATCGCCTCGCGCACCTGGTTCACATCCTTGGCGGGTGTGCCGTTGATGGACAGCAGCACGTCACCCGACTGGATGCCGGCCTTGGCCGCAGGGCCCTGGGCCTGTTCGATCAGCAGGCCGCTTTCCACGCCCAGCTGGCTCAGCTCCTGCGGTTGCAGGGGGCGCAGCGATACGCCGAGCTTGCCCTTTTGCAGCGCCTCGTCCTTGCTCGCCACCTTGGCCGCCTTGTCGCTGGCGTTGCCCAGTACGGCCGCCAGCTTCTCGCTCTTGCCCTGACGCCAGACATCCAACTCGACCTTCGCGCCCGGCATGGCCATGCTCACGATCGCAGGCAGGTCGCCCGAGCCCACGATCGGCTGACCATTGACGCTGCGAATCACATCCCCAGACTTCAGCCCTGCCTTGTCTGCGGGGCCGCCTTTTTCGACGTTCGAAACCAGTGCGCCTTCCGGCTTGTCGAGACCAAACGAATCGGCCAGCGTCTGATTCACCTCCTGCACCGCCACACCGAGCTTGGCATGTTCCACCTTGCCGGTGGCGACGATCTGCTGCTGCACCTTGGTGGCGACTTCGATCGGAATCGCAAACGACAGGCCTTGGTAACCGCCCGAGCGGCTGTAGATCTGCGAGTTGATGCCAACCACTTCACCGCGTGCGTTGAACAGCGGGCCACCGGAGTTGCCGGGGTTCACCGCCACGTCGGTCTGGATGAAGGGCACCGAGCTGTCGTCGGGCAACGAGCGGCCCTTGGCGCTCACCACGCCCGCCGTCACGCTGTTTTCAAAACCGAATGGCGAACCAATCGCGAGCACCCAGTCCCCCACATTCATGGCCTTGGTGTCGCCAATTTTCACGACCGGCAAATTCTTGGCATCGATCTTGAGCACGGCCACATCGGTCTTGGGATCGGCGCCCAACACCTTGGCGCGGAACTCGCGGCGATCGGTGAGCTTCACCGTCACCACGTCGGCACCCTTGACCACGTGCGCATTGGTCAGCACCAGACCGTCGGCGCTCACGATGAAGCCCGAGCCTTCGCCGCGCATCGGCACATCGCGCGGAGCCTGGCGCTGCTGCATGCCGGGGGCTGGCATGCCGAATTGTCGGAAGAATTGATAGAACGGATCGTTGGGGTCGATGCGTTGCTGTTGTTGTTGCTGCTGCGCGGCTGCGGGCGTGTCGTCGTCCTCATCGTCGCCACCGGCGGACACATGGCGGGTTCCGCTCACGCTGATGTTGACCACGGCCGGGCCATTCTGCGCGGTGATCTGCGCAAAGCTCGGCAAGGTCGTCGCGCTGCTGCTCGCAGCCGCTGCCATCGGCGTATTGCTCATCGCACCGGCCACCACTGGGGTTTGTTGCGCATTGGAAATGCGGCTGGAAATCAGCCCAGCACCTGCGCCACCCACCACGCCTGCCATTACCAACGCGAGAACCAAGCCGCGCGGTGTTCTTGAAATCGTGTTGCTCATTTTGTTCCCTGCCTTTTCTTCACTTGCGGACCTCTACCGGAGTTCCATGAGGACGGAGTGTGGGGAACAAGACTTAGGCGGGGCTTAGGGGGACCAAAAAAGTGTGCGAATACCTGAATCAAGGGACAGACAAGACGGAAAAAGCCCGCTTCAATCTCACTTGTTTTTTCAAAAGACACAAATATTCACAATTTCGGGAGGCCATTCCCGAGAAGTCCCGCGCCCGAGCCAAAGCGCAAGCCTTTCCCCGCCTCCATTCCTTTTCGGAAGTCCCTCACATGTCGAAGCAGCCATTGCCCTTGCATCAGCCCACCACTCGCGCCCCTCTTCAAAGCAAGCGCGGCTTCGCACTCAAGACCACCGCCCAGGCGGCCATGCTGGCACTGCCGCTGGGCATGCTGGGGTTGACAGGACAAGCCCATGCAGGAGCGGCCAACACGTGCATGGGCACGACGGTTCTGCATGCCGCCGCCGATGGCTCCGCCGCGGCCGACGGCCTGAGCTGGGGGAGTGCGACGACCCTGTACGGGGCGCTGGCCATCAGCAACGCCGATAC
>CALMCS010000726.1 GCA_937862875.1 uncultured Comamonadaceae bacterium | reverse complement strand
AACGACAGGAAGTGGTCATGGAATACAAGGCCGTGCGCTTGTTGGCCGGGCGTTGAAGACCACAAATTTCACACTAGAACAAACAGGAGACCAATGACATGAACAGCCACTTCAAGACAGACACCGCACCGATGCGCCTCACCTCCCACAAGCGCCGACTCGTTCTGCAAATGGCGATGGCGGGCGTGGGCCTGGCGAGCGTCGGCGTGATGCCGCTGGCCATGGCCAATACCTGGCCGACCAAGGCGATCACGCTGGTGGTGCCGTTCCCACCGGGCGGCCCCACCGATATGGTGGCGCGGGTGCTTGCGCAGAATGTGGGCGAGCAACTGGGACACAACGTCATCGTGGACAACAAGCCCGGTGCCAACGGCAACATCGGTAATGCGTTTGTCGCCAAGGCTGCGGCCGACGGCTACACCGTGCTCTACAACACCTCGTCGATTGCGCTCAGCCCGTCGCTGTACAAGAAGCTCAGCTACAACGTCAACACCGAGTTGGCTCCGGTCACCTTGACCGCCGTGGTTCCGCTGGCGCTGGTAGTCAATCCCAAGGTGCCGGCCAACACGGTGGCCGAGTTCGTCGCGTACGCCAAGGAGCAGAAGGGCAAGCTGTCCTACGGCTCTGCCGGCAATGGCAACGTGACGCACCTTGCGGCGTTCCAGGTGGTGCAGCACTTCAAGATCGATGCCACGCACATACCCTACAAGGGCAGCGCGCCCGCCGACGTGGATCTGGTGGCGGGGCAGATCGACTTCATGACCGACACCATCAACTCGGTGGCACCGTTCATCAAGGATGGCAAGTTGAAGCTGCTCGCGGTGTCCACCAGCAAGCGGATCCCCAACTTCCCGAATGCGCCTACGCTGGCGGAAAGCGGCATGGCGGGATTTGAAGCGGGTGCCTGGCAAGGCGTGATGGTGCCGGCGAAGACGCCGCAGCCCATCGTCGATCAGTTGAACAAGGCCTTCCTCAAGGCGTTGAAGGACCCCGAGGTGCTGAAGAAGCTGGCGATTCAGGGGACCGAAGCGCTGGGTTCGACGCCTGCCGAATACGGCGAATACATCAAGAAGGAATTGGTGCGCTGGGAGTCCGTGGTGAAGAGCACGGGAGTGTCGCTGGATTGATTCCGGACTGACGCGGCCGCGTTTGCGGTTGCGGTCGCTGTCGATGGCCCGATATCTGTAATGGATATCGGGCTTTTTTCGTTGTGTGCTCGGATTCCGAGTTGGGGCAACGCGCGTGGGGTGTATGCATTCAAACCCTGCGGACGAGTTGCAAATATTTATTTCATTGCCGCGCAATTTTTCGGCGTCGATCGGGCGTTGTCGAGTGTGAAATCGCGCAGCTCTGAATCGCCTCCCATTTTTCTTCAATCACCTGAAGGAACGCGACTTGGGAGGCATCCATTTCTCTATCAGTTCTTATGGAAATACCAATTTTATTCACGATGTGACAGCGCCGGATGGTGATAATTTTTGAATGTAATTGAGTGCATATGTGAGTTATTTGACGGGGTGAGGCGGCTATGAAATTCGGACTTCGGTGAGGCTGGAATTTTCGAGCGGGCTTCATTTCCATGGGCTCAAGGCCTCGTGTTTCCAGCGGGAGCTTGGTGCTTGCGGCGGACGGTTGGATGGTTGTTGGTGGCGTCGTTCGGGCAGAGCGGAGCGCAGATTCAGGCGCTCGATCCGGAGCAGGCCCAGCAGGAGCGGATTCGCAGGCAGATGGCCGGGCAGCCGGCCGCATACGAGGACAAGGTGATGAGTCCAGACGAAGCGAGTGTGCAGATGTCCTCCGACGATGTGCCCGAGGTTGACGGCGGAAGTTCGCTTGGCCTGCGCACCTATGGCATGGAGTCGCGCTACGGATTCTCAAGTTTTGACGCATCCGGTGCCGTTCGCCAAAGAGCGAACGAATGGGGCCAGCGCGTCTATTTTTCGCAGCAGACCGTGAACTACGGCGAATGGAATCTGCAAGTGGAAGGGCGCTT
>CALMCS010000725.1 GCA_937862875.1 uncultured Comamonadaceae bacterium | reverse complement strand
CTCGGGTTGGCCGCTTTCGCCGCCTCCGTAGTGCTTGCCGATGCCGCGCAGGCGACTCAACGTGGCGTCGGCGTCCAGCATAGCGGTCACCATTGCAGCCATCGCAGTCCGGCTTCGCTGGTGGACTCACCGATCACCACGCGCTCGCCTTCGCGCAAACCATCCAATACCTGCGCCTGATGGCGACTGCGAACGCCCACCCGCAACGTTCGCGCCTCGATCTCGCCCCTGGCGTTCAAGACGCGTGCCGTGTGAGCGTCGCCGTTGGCAGACGCCGTGAACGCGGCCAGCGGTACTGCGAGCGCACCGTCGATGCGAGCGATGACGAACACCACCTGCGCGGTCATCTGCGGCATGAGTTCGGCGTCGTGATTGTCGACATCGAACAGCACCGTATAGGCCACGGCTTTCGTGACGGGCACTGGCGCAGCCCCACCTGCGGCGGCCGGGCTTGCGGACGGCGCGGGCAACACCTGGCGCACCTCGCTGCTCCAGCGGCGCGGCTTGAGCTCACCCGCGCTGCCCAGAGTGGTGAAGTACACCGGCATTCCGTCTTTCACGCGGCGCACGTCGGCCTCGGAAACATCCGTCCAGACGGTCATGGCGCTCAGGTCGGCAATGCGCAGGATGTTGGGGGTCTGGTAGGTCGCGTTCAAGGTCTGACCTTCGCGCGCATCGACCGATACCACCGTTCCCGCCATGGGCGCGTAGATGCGCGTGTACCCAAGCCGCGCCTCGTCGGCCTTGAGCGTGGCCTGCGTCTGGTCGATTTGTGCCTTGAGATGCTCGATGCGCGCCGCAGCACCTGCCAACTGGGCCTGCGCGGTTTGCAGATCTTCTTCGCGCGTGGCGCCATCGCGATTCAGTTGTTGCTGACGCGCCCACTGCTGGCCGGCCAGCCGGTGCTGAGCCTGCTGTTCCGCCAACTGCGCACGCAGTCCCGCCAGCGACGCGCGGCCGGCATCCACCGTGGCGCGCTGCACGCTGGGGTCGATCTCCACCAGCAGCGCGCCTTTGGCCACCTGCGTGCCAGGCGTGACCGCGAGTCGATTGATCTGACCCGACACCTGCGCCCCCACATCCACATAGCGGCGCGGCTGCAGCGTGCCGATGGCGGTCACCGTCTGCTCGACATCTGCCCGCGCCACCACAACGCTTTGATAGGTGGTGACCGGCCGCGCGGCCCACCACAGGGAGGCTCCAGCCACCAGAACGACCGCGACACCGAGACTGCTCCAGCGCAGAAATGAAGAACGGGAACGCATCAGTCGAGGCCTTTCGTGCGGGAGGGAGAAACTGTCCGCAGCCGAGCCTGCCATGATGAAAAAAAGATATGACCCATGAATGAATTACCCGAAATCAAACTCACCAAACCGCGCTGATCAGTACAGCGGCCCCCAATACAGCGCTTGCGGCAATCGCCACCCAGATCAACGCACGCGGCAATACCGCCATCGACACGGAGATCAGCAACGCGCCCAAGGACACGAACCCGAGTCCAGCCACCACGCCAACGGTTGCGCTCCACGCCTGCACGCACACGAACAACGTGCCGAGCAGGCAAAGCGTGCCAAGACCGCGCAATCCGTGTCGGGCCGCGTCCGTGATCTCCCTTTTGGGGGTGAGCTGCACAAGATGGCGATCCATCGCCATCGCCAATGCCGTCATGCCGATGAAAGACAGAACGACGGCGATCAAAGAGGCTTGCAGCGGACTCATACCGAGGTCTCCCGATGGGGTCGATTGGAGGTCAACACA
>CALMCS010000724.1 GCA_937862875.1 uncultured Comamonadaceae bacterium | reverse complement strand
CGCCATCGCCGTAGAACCGCTTGCGCGTGGCCTCGGCCACCCGGTTGCACAGCACGTCGCCGACCTTCGGGCGGTCGGTTTTGCATTGCTGGCGCAGTTCTTTGAGCCGTTCAGGGTTGGCCGCCAGTTCTTCTACCGTTGGGATATTCGCTTCCGATGCGTTGGTCTTCTGAGGCGTTTCGGATCGGTCGCAGGAAGCAAGGACGGCAACCAGCAAGAGCGGGATGATCTTTCTCATGATGTGGGTTCCTCCGGCGACTCAATGGTCTGCACACGTTCAATGAATCGAGTCAGCACATCGGGCGGATCGCCTTCCAGGCGTAGCAGATAGGTTGTCAAGGGTGGCACGCGCAATGCCAATGGCCGAGCCACAACACCTGTCTCACGACTGGCGGCGATGTGCGATTGGCCCGTAAGACCCAACGCGAAGCCAGCGGAAACCAATGCCATCATCAAGTCGCATGTGGCGACCCTCTCTGCAACCAACGGCTCCATGTCCACCCGGCGTAACACGCGATCAACGTGCTTCGCATGGCTCTCGCATGCTTGGGGGTCGCAAAGCACCAACGGATAGCGAAGCAGTTCATCCAGGGGAATCCGCTTATGGGCCAGCAGCGGATGCCGTGCCGGTACTGCCACCATGAGGGCATCGCTCCAGACAGGCATGGTCGCGATCCCGTCTCCTACTTCGTCGGACTGTGCGAATCCCACGTCGTACAGGTCTTCATGCAACCCCTTGATCTGCTGCGACAGTGGCACCTCGAAGAAACGGAGTTCAACTTCGGGCTCTTCCTGCCGACATAACGCCAGCAGTGCTGGCAGGCGCGATGGAGTGATGCCATCCGACAGGGCTACGCGAAGCTGTCCGTGGAAGCCGTTGGCCGCTGCCTTCACGCTGTCGCGCGCTTGCTCCAAGGCAGAGAAGATGCGTCGCACATGCTCCAGAAACAACTCACCAGCACGGGTCAGGCGGGTGCTTCGTGTCGTGCGAACAAATAGCACCACACCAAGGTCTTCCTCCAGCTCCTTGATAGCACGCGACAGCGGCGACTGTTCAATATGCAGCCGTTCCGCTGCGCGAGC
>CALMCS010000723.1 GCA_937862875.1 uncultured Comamonadaceae bacterium | reverse complement strand
CAGCGCGGCGAGCAGGAATATTTCGAAGAGGATTTTCCGGGGCTGAAGGGCTGATTCAGCGCCTCCAACCCAGCACAGGGGCCTGAGTTTCTCAGGCCTTTTTCTTGGCCCGCTTGGGTGCGATCGCGGGCTCCGCAATCAACTGCTTGACCAGCATCTCGGTGTTCTCACGCAGCTCGTCGAGCGCATTCGCATCGCCCACCAGATACTTCTGCAGCGCGTGTTGAAACAGGCCGTCGAACAGCGCGTAGGCCACTTCGCTCGACACCTTCACCGGCGTATCCGCCAGTTCCGAAAAGCGACTCAGCACCCGCCAGATCATGAGCTCGAGACTCTTGTCGATCTCGAACACATCGGCCCGCAGCGCCTCCTCGAACATGGCTTGCGAGCGCAGGTCATACCAGAGTCGATGCATCGACGTTTCGTCCCGCAGCGTCTCCACCATCTTGTCGCCAAAGCGCTGCAGCAGCTGCGCGTAGTCCTGCGTCTCGGCCGTGACCTGGTCGTAGCGCGTGACGCAGACCGCCTTGTACTGGCGCACGCTGCACAGAATCAGATCCACCTTGTCGCTGAAGTAGTAGTGCAGCACGCCGTGCGAGTACGACGAGTTCTGCGCGATCTCCCGCAGGCTGGTGCGCGCGTAGCCGAGCGAGGCCAGTGTCTGCAGGGCCGCTTCGCCGAGTTCGGCGCGGCGCTCGTTGTATTTGTCGTCTCGGGGTTTGGGGATGGCAACCATAGGCCGATTGTAGGCCGCTATGGAATCCTTTGACAAACGTCCAAACTATTTTTGACAGTTGTCCAAAAATATCTTGACGACTGTCCAAATCTCAAATTACATTGAATCCGCACTTCTTGACAAGTGTCCAAAAACCAAAGGAGACAGGACGTGAAAGCTTTTGACTTGACGGGCCGAAAAGCCCTGGTGACAGGTGCCGCACGTGGAATTGGCGCGGCCATTGCACAGGCGCTCGCTGCGGCGGGTGCCTCTGTCGTGATTGCCGATGTGATGGAGGACAACGGACGCGAGACCGCCCAAGCGCTGTCGGCCACCGGCGCGAAGGCCGACTTCGTGCGGCTCGACGTGACCGATGAGGCGAGTTGGGTCGCCGCGGTCGAGGCCACGGTGAAGTCTCTTGGCGGCTTCGATCTGCTGGTCAACAACGCGGGCGTGGAAATCACCGCGCTCGTGGCCGACATCGAGGCGGCCGACCTGCGCCGCATGCTCGATGTGAACGTGGTCGGCACGGCGCTCGGCATGAAGCACGCGTTTCGCGCCATGCGGCCCGGCGGTGCGGCCGGCAAAGGAGGCAGCATCGTCAACATTTCCTCGGTCGCCGCGACCATCGCCTTCCCCGGTATTCCCGGGTACTCGGCCTCCAAATCCGCTGTCGATCGACTCACCCGCGTGGGTGCGATGGAGGCCGGCAAGCTCGGCTACGGCGTGCGCGTCAACTGCATTTTCCCGGGTCTCGTGCCCACCGTCATGGGACAAAAACTGGCCGCCGACGTGGTGGCTGCCGGACTCTTTCCGTCGATCGAGGAAGCCATTGGCGCGGTGATTGCACAGACCCCGCTCGGTCGCCTTGGCGAGGTGCAGGACATGGCCGATGCGGTGGTCTTCCTGAGCAGCGACGCCGCGCGTTTCGTGACCGGCGTGGGCCTGCCGGTCGACGGCGGCATGGGCATGTGAAGCATTGAAGCATTGAAGAAGTACCAAATACAGGAGACACCTATGCCGAAACAATCACTCCACACACGCTCGCTCCGCCTCTCCGCGCTGGGCGGTTTGCTCCTCGGTGCCAGTGCCGCAGCACAGGCCGAAGCGCCGCTCAACTCGGTGCAGATCGGCGTCGCGCAGGCCATGTTCAACGTCGACTCGGGCGACATGTGGGGGCCGCCGGGCACCACGCCCGGTGGCATCAAGACCAACGTGAAAGACAAGACCGTGCTCTCGCTGATCTACGACCGCCGCATCAGCGGTCCCTGGTCGGTGACGCTGCAAGCCGGGATGCCGCCCATCCTCGCGCTCGAAGGTGCCGGGAATGCCGCGTCGATGGGAAAGATCGGCAGCGTGCGCGCCTGGTTTCCGGCCGTGATGGGCACCTACACCTGGGACGCCACCTCCAACTTCGCACTGCACGGCGGTGCCGGTCTGCACTACACCTTCTTCACCGATGGCTCGCCCAACGGCACCTACAACGCGGGTTTTGGCGGCACCAGCAGCCGCGCCAAGTTCTCGTCCAATCTGGGCCCCTTGGTCAAGGTGGGCGGCACCTGGTCGTTCGACCAGAACTGGTTTGTCGACTTCTCCTACA
>CALMCS010000722.1 GCA_937862875.1 uncultured Comamonadaceae bacterium | reverse complement strand
CTAAATCAAACTTCTAAGGGTTTTCACTCGCTATACCCAATAAGAATAGCGATTCAGGGATTTTTTGCGACAGAGGCGCATCTCCGTCGGTGGCAGAACCGTCCAAAAGTCTCCAGGCGCTGATTTCGGAAAGTACCCAACCCGTCGCCCCAATGAAAAAGCCCGTGCGGCACTTACACCACACGGGCTTGACAAATAAAGGACCGAAGCGCGTCAGCGACTCAACGCCGTATCGCCGCCCGCGCCTGCGCAACGCGCTCATCCAGATACGCGCCATAGAAGTCTGAAGTCGAGCCGCCCACCAGACGCGGAGCCACTTCCACGGCATTGCGGCCGTAGAACAGCAGCGTCGGAGCCGCCTCGATCTGCAGCTGCTTGACGAGTTGACCATGCGTCACCTCGTTGCCCTGCCAATCACGCACCGGATCGCGCGAGAGGAAATGAATCTGCGTGACCGCTCGGCCCGCCTTCAATTCCGACACCAGATAGTTCTCGCGCGCCACCTTGCAGAACGGGCAGCCCTGCAACGTGGCCAACACGATCAAGGGTTCGTTGCGCGCCAACGCCTGCTCCAGACTGGCGCGCAAATCGCTGCTCGTCGGCAGCAGTCGCTCGGACACATCGGAGGCCGCCCATGCAGGTGCCATGGCGGTCGTGAACCCCGCCGCAGCGCCCATTGACGCGGCCAGGCAGCGCAAGGCCGCGCGGCGATCCACAGGCATCATGGCTTTTCCTGCTCCATCAGCAGATAGGTGTTGTAGGCGTTCATGCGATTGGCTTCCTTGAACAGCGGATAGCCCTCGAACTTGGACCAGTCGGTCGCCTTGTAGGCGTCATCGAACGGGTCGAGATTCTGGGCGGCCTTGGCCATCGATTCGCGCAGATAGCTCAGGTAGTCCCGCGTGAGCTGCATGTCGCCGCGCGGATCTTCGGACGCCGGACCGTGGCCCGGCACCATCACCTTGACGGGCAGTTTCAGCAAGGCATCGAGCGCCGTGATCCAGTGGCGGCTGTCGGCCTGGCCCACGTAGGGAATGCGGTTGCGGAACACCACGTCGCCAATGAACAGCACGCCCGACTTCGGCAGGAACACCGCGGTGTCCTCCGGCGTGTGTGCCGGCCCCATGTGCTGCAG
>CALMCS010000721.1 GCA_937862875.1 uncultured Comamonadaceae bacterium | reverse complement strand
CAAACCCTTGGGGCCGGCCATGTGCAGCGCACCGACCGCTGCAAACACGTTCTTGCCAGCGTTGATTTCGGCCACGATGGCGCGCGCCATGGCGGGATTGCGACCCGCGATCAAGCGCTCGAGATCGGCGCGATCGGCGTCGGTTTTCACGCAATCGCACCATTCGGGATAGGTCTCGATCAGGCCCATGCGACCGTCCGCCCAGGCCTGCGCGAGGGTCGCCAACAAGCGACCCGCATCTTTGCGCTCGAGTTGATCGAGCCCCGTGCTCACGGCCTTTTGCACCTTGTCCGGATCATCGGTGACCAGCTCGCGGATTTGCGTATCCACCGACTCCAGACCCATCACCTGTTTCCCCAGGCTCGTGGCCACTCCCGCCAGCGTGATGTCGATGCCAAAGCTCGGATCCAGCCCCTCGCGCCGCGCGATGAAGGTGGCCAGCGTGATCACCTGTGCTTCCGGACGCAGCGCGTTGACCTCTTCGCCCACACATTCTTGCTGCTTGAATTTCTCGAGCCGCTCCGCGAGCGCTGGCGGCAGCGGCGCGGCACCGGGTTGGGCGCGCAAGGCCGACATCAACGCGTTCATCACATTCGGATCGATCACATTGAGTTCGAGCGCCAACGCGTCCGAATCCCGCAATGCGTTCATCACCGTGGGTCCGGGCACCATCCAGTCCATCGCGGCCACGTGGATCGTGCCGTAGAGCCAACTGGTGCGGCTGCCCTGTCCCTTTCCTTGTTCGATGCGCCACAGCAAGCCGCGATCGCGCGCATCGTGCAGCAACTGCTGCAACTCCGCGCGACTCGGTATGTGCGCCGCCGGAGGGCAACGGGCGGTGCGCGCCTCCTGCGCCAACGCCGCAGGTGCCGTGAACCACAGCGCAACGGGAGCCAGCGCGAGCGCCAGCGTGCGAAGGTTTCTGCGTACCTGCGCCCACCGAGGGATCGCTCCAGACAATTCACGCATGCGTTGCTCGCTTTCGAGAGGCCGTCAAAAAAGGAATTACACCGCCGCGGGGTCCGCGATGGCTTGCTCGATCGCACCGAACAGACTCTGTCCGGCCTTGTTCTTCATCTCGATGCGGATGGTGTCGCCAAACTTCATGAACTCCGTCTTGGCCTTGCCGTCCTGGATGATTTCGATGCAGCGCTTTTCGGCGATGCACGAGTAGCCCTTGGCCCAGTCCTTGTTGCTCACGGTGCCGCTGCCGACGATGCTGCCGGCGCGCACGTTGCGGGTCTTGCAGATATGCGCGATCAGTTGGCCGAAGTGAAACGTCATCTCCGGTCCGGCATCGCACATGCCGACACGGCGACCGTTCCAGCTCGATTGCAGCGTGAGGTTCACGCGGCCCTTGTCCCACGCGTCGCCGAGTTCATCGAGCGTGATCGCCACCGGACTGAACGCGGTCGCGGGCTTGCTCTGAAAGAAGCCAAAGCCCTTGGCCAGCTCGCCGGGAATCAGATTGCGCAGACTCACATCGTTCACCAACATCATGAGGCGAATGCCGTCGAGCGCCTGCTCGGGCGTCGTACCCATCTTGACGTCGCCGGTGACCACGGCGATCTCGGCTTCGAAGTCGATGCCCATGGCTTCGCTCGGCACCACCACGTCATCGCACGGGCCGATGAAATCATCGCTGCCGCCCTGGTACATGAGCGGATCGGTGTAGAAGCTCGCAGGCACCTCGGCATCGCGCGCCTTGCGCACCAGCTCGACGTGGTTGATATAGGCCGAACCATCCGCCCATTGATAGGCGCGCGGCAGCGGCGCCATGCACTGCGCGGGATCGAACGGGAACGAGTGCCGCGAGCGACCCGAGTTCAGCTGGTCGTAGATGTCCTGCAACTGGGGTGAGAGAAAATTCCAGTCATCCAGCACCTGCTGCAGGGTGTTGGCGACGCCGGTCGCATAATGCGCCGTGCTCAGATCGCGGGACACCACAACCAGTTGACCGTCGCGGGAGCCGTCTTTGTAGGTGGCTAGTTTCATGGCGGAAAATTCCTCAAAATGCGGGCCTGCCACGCCGAAGTGGCTCGGTATGAATTACGATTCGTTAAATTGATTTAACAAAAGAGAATTTCAAAATTCTAGTGCAGATGGACAAGGAACGCGCCGGCATTCAATCCGTGGAAGTGGGTTTCGCATTACTCGAGGCGCTGTCGCGTGCGCGCGGGCCGCTGATGCTCAAGGATCTCGCGGCCGACGCGGGCATGAGCGCGGCCAAGGCGCATCGCTATCTCGTGAGCTTTCAGCGCATCGAACTCGTGGTCCAGGATAGCCGCAGCGCGCGCTATGACCTCGGCCCAGCGGCACTCAAGCTCGGACTGGCATCGCTGTCGCGGCTCGACGCCATGCGCCTGGCGCGCGAACGCGTCCCGGCGATGATGGAGCAGCTCCAGCACACGATCGCGCTGGCCGTCTGGGGCAATCACGGCCCCACGCTGGTGCATTGGGAAGAGTCGCCCCAGGCCGTCACCGCCAATCTGCGATTGGGCGATGTCATGCCGCTGCTGTCCTCCGCTACGGGTCGCTGTTTTGGTGCCTATCTGCCGCGCGAGAAAAGTGCCGCGCTGATCGAAGAAGAACTGCAACGCGCGCAGCGCCAGCAACGCGCCGATCTGCCGCAGACGCTGGCCGCCGTGGACGCGCTCTACGCCGAGATCCGCAACCACGGCTGTGCGCGGGTGGTTGATACCCTGCTTCCGGGCATTTGCGCGTTCTGCGCACCGGTGTTCGATGCGGACGGCCGAGTGGTACTCGGTATCACCACCCTGGGCTCGATCGCCACCTTCGACCCCGCATGGGATGGACCGATCGACACACCGCTGCGCGCTGCGGCGGCGAAGCTGTCTGCCGATCTGGGCTGGCGCGGCGAATAACCACATCGTCCTGCGCAGCGCTCGCACGGCTGCGCTCAGCGCTTGTAAGCGGGTTTGCCCTGTTTGATCGGCGCCGAGTTCTGCCCCACCCAAGTCACCGCGAGTTGGGACAGTCGCTGCACATCGTCCTCGCGTTCACTGATATCGGCAACGATGGCCTGTGCTTCGGCAAGATCGGCCTCCGCCAGTGGAGACCCCGAGCCCAGCAGCTCGACCAAGGCCTTGGCCATTTTCTTGAAATCCGCGTCCCAATTGATTCCGCCGTTGCCCATCCATTCATTGGCAAGGCGACCGGAGATGCGAATTGCCTCGCCTTGGGCCGTCGCCGCAGCACCTTTGGACGGTACGAGCAGTTGCCAGAGCGCCTCATGCTGCTGGGGCCAATCGCCCGGCGGCAACACAATCGGCGACCTGCCGTCGTACTCGATGCGCCGTGGCACGGGCGGCACGCCGAAAAGCACATACAGGCGATCCAGCGCGCTGCTGTACTCCTCGAGATACTCGGCGTTGAACCCCTGGCGGTGAAACTCGAATCGCTCGCCGATGGCGGTCACCCGCTCCTCGGCCCGTTCATCCTTCTCGGCCCCGGCAGCAAGCAAGGCCTCGGCAATCGCCACCATTTCAACGATGTCGATATTGCTGCAGGTCTCCAAAGCCTGCTGCAAGGGCGTATTGCGAGCGGAGTTCACCACGTGCACATCCGCGCCATGGGCTAGCAGCTTGCGCAGGTTTTTGGAATTGTGGGCCTGTGCAGCCGCATGCAGCGGCGTACCGATGGGGGCGCTGGCATCATTCACCTTGGCACCCAGTTCCAGCAGCACATCAATGCTGCTTCGGCGGCTGCCCACGCGCGCGTGCAAAGGCGTGGCGCCGCGTTGATCGGGGGCCTGCAGATCAGCCCCTTTTTCCAGCACCAGCCAGCGCACCAACGCATCAGGACAAAGATCGAAGGCAATCGCCGTCTCCTTGCTGTAGCCGCCGCGCGCATCCACCTCGCAGGTGTCGAATACGGCTTTCAACACATCCAGATCGCCTTTTTCGAGAAGCTCGTCAAAGTTCTTGGGCAGCAGCAATTTCTTCGTGGCCATGATGCGAAACACCTGAAAATCTACGGAAGATGATCAAATCATAGTTCGACACATCCCCGCTGAGATTCACCGTTCCCGGTCCTTTTCCAACAGTTACCCGCGCCTGTCGCTTCCAAGGCAAAATCGCTACCCGACCCATGCCCCGCCGCGCTCTCATCACGATCACCCTATTGGTACTGGCCCTTCACTGGCTGGTGCTTGGTGGCGTTCCGCTCGGCAGCACGGACAAAGGCACGCCGGTGGCCAACGCCTTCCACACCCGCATGTGGACTCCACCAGCGGCGACTCCCCCACAGTCCGAGCAGGTAGCGCAGGCCGAACCAGAAGATCGGAAGAGCA
>CALMCS010000720.1 GCA_937862875.1 uncultured Comamonadaceae bacterium | reverse complement strand
CACCGTTCGCCAGACTGCAGAGCATGCGCGTCAAGCCAACGACATGGCGCGAAAGGCCCGGGACTCGGCAGACGCAGGCGGGCGGGCCATGCGCGAAGCGGTCACCACCATGACCCAGATCGACGCGCAGGCCAAGAAAATCAAGGAGATCACAAGCGTGATCGACAGCATCGCTTTCAAGACCAACATCCTGGCACTCAACGCTGCAGTGGAAGCTGCTCGCGCGGGTGAGCAAGGTCGTGGTTTCGCGGTGGTGGCAATGGAGGTGCGCAGCTTGGCAGAAAGTAGTCGCTCCGCGGCCAGGGAGATCGGTGAGTTGATTGCCACTACAGTGACACAGGTGGATGCCGGCTCCAAGACCGTCAAGGCGGCTGGCGAAACCATGGGGCTCATCGTAGATTCGATTCGCACCGTGGGTGACACGGTAGACGCGATTGCGCGGGCGTCCAACGAGCAAGCCGCAGGCATCGAGCAGGTCAATGTGGCCATGGCCGACATGGATCGCAACACGCAGCAGAACGCGGCGATGGTAGAGCAAGCCAGCGCGGCAGCCACCTCTCTGCAGTCCCAGGCTCAGAAGCTGGTGCAAAGCATCGGCAGCCTGCGAACGGTCTGAGACTTGGCGCCCCCCACACCATGCTCGCATTTCGCATTGAGATCTTGGAGCTGATATCTGCTGTGCATTGGCGCTGATGAAGAGTTGGGCGTCGAGTGCGATCAGGAAGAATGAAGACTCTCTCATTGCGTATTGGTGAAGGGTTGACAGGTGGATGGGCCATGCCGCTGGTGGATGACCGACCCGCCGTGCTCGGGGTTTGCTCCCGTAAAATCTAGTTATGCAATTGGTTAAACAGGAGCTGCTCGCGGCGCTCGCGAAGACGCTTGAATCCTTCTCGCCTGGCGCTGGCTCCAAAGCCGCGTTCGAGTCCCCCAAGGTGGCGGCGCACGGCGATTTCGCCAGCACGGCGGCCATGCAACTCGCGAAGCCGCTCGGTCGAAAGCCGCGCGAGCTCGCCGAGGAACTAAGTGCCGCGCTGCTTGCCACTTCCTCATTCAGCCAGTGGGTGCAGGCGGTTGAGATCGCCGGCCCGGGCTTCCTGAATGTCCGCTTGAAGACGATCGCCAAGCAGCAGGTTGTGCGCGAAGTGCTCGATGCAGGTGAGGCATACGGTCGGCAGCCAGCCACCGGCGAAAAGGTGCTGGTCGAGTTCGTCTCGGCCAACCCGACGGGCCCGCTGCACGTTGGCCACGGCCGTCAGGCGGCGCTGGGTGATGCCATCTGCAATCTGCGCGCCTCGCAGGGCGATGCGGTGTACCGCGAGTTCTATTACAACGACGCCGGCGTGCAGATCCAAACGCTCGCCACCAGCGTGCAGATGCGCGCCAAGGGCCTGAAGCCGGGCGATGCCGACTGGCCAAGCGGCGAAAAGGCTGCGGCTTACAACGGTGACTACATCGCCGACATCGCCGAGGACTTCAAGGCGAAGAAGACTGTTAAGTCGGACGACCGCACGTTCACCGCGAGCGGCGATGTCGACGACGTTGACTCGATCCGTGAATTCGCTGTGGCCTACCTGCGGCGGGAGCAAGACCTCGATCTGCGGGCGTTCGGTGTGCGCTTCGACAACTACTACCTTGAGTCCAGCCTTTACTCAAGCGGACGCGTCGAATCGACAGTGGTCAAGCTGGTGGCCGCCGGCATGACGTACGAGCAGGACGGCGCTCTGTGGCTCCGGTCGAGCGACTACGGCGACGACAAGGACCGCGTCATGAAGAAGGGCGACGGCACGTACACCTACTTCGTGCCCGACGTGGCGTATCACATCGCCAAGTGGGAGCGGGGCTTTCACACGGTCGTCAACATCCAGGGTACCGACCACCACGGCACCATCGCACGAGTGCGCGCCGGCCTGCAGGGCGTGGACGAGAGCATTCCCGCAGATTACCCCGACTATGTGCTGCACACGATGGTGCGCGTCATGAAGAGTGGTGAAGAGGTCAAGATCAGCAAGCGTGCGGGCAGCTATGTGACGCTGCGCGACCTTATCGAATGGACCAGCAAGGACGCGGTGCGCTTCTTCCTGCTCAGCCGCAAGCCCGACACCGAATACACGTTCGACGTCGACCTCGCTGTGACGAAGAACAACGACAACCCGGTGTATTACGTGCAGTACGCGCATGCGCGTATCTGCTCGGTGCTTGCGAGCTGGGGAGGCGACGTGGCGTCCTTGCACGACGTTGAACTGACGGCACTCGAAAGCCCGGCCGCGCAGGCACTCATGCTGCTGCTCGCCAAATATCCGGACATGCTGAACGCGGCGGCGAGGGATTTCGCGCCGCACGACGTCACGTTCTACCTGCGCGAGCTGGCCGCTAGCTACCACAGCTACTACGACGCCGAGCGAATTCTGGTCGACGACGAGGGTGTCAAGAAAGCACGATTGGCACTCGTAGCCGCTACCGCTCGAGTGCTGCACAATGGCCTCGCGATTCTTGGCGTCAGTGCGCCGAGCAAGATGTGAGCGCAACCATATGGTGTACGCAGCGGTCAGCGGCCCGAGAGACGCCGGGCACGTTCACGTTGCCTCACCCCATCTCCTTTCATGATGCCAAGCACCTGTGCCTTCACGAAATCACCGCTCTCGGTGACGGCCACCGCATTGGTCTTTAGGCACGCCACCGACGGTTGTTTCGAACTTTGCAACGCGGTGCGCGCTACAAGGTGCGCGACCTGGGCTATCGGGCACTCGCTTTGTCTGAGAAGAGCTACCTGGTCCTCGTGACTGAGCCAGTTGCAAGGCGAGCCGCTCAATACTTTTGAGAAGCTGCGCACCTGTGTTCGGCTTCGGAATCAGTTCGGATACGCCGATGGTCGGTGCATTTCTTCTCAAATCGTCTGAGATGAACCCTGTCGTGATGACAACTGGTTTACCAGGATGCAGGCGCAGCAACTCTTTGGCAAGGCTTAGTCCATCCAGCTCGGGCATGGCGTAATCAAGGACGGCGAGGTCGTAACCGATTGCCCCAGAGCAAACGTCATCAAGGGCCTTTTTGGGATGCAAATAGTGATGAGCGGGAAAACCCGCCTTCTTGAGCATGCGTCCCACCATCGATCCGATCAGCTCATCATCATCCACGTGAAGGACGGTTGTTTCTCGTTTCAAACGCGTTAGGACTCCGTCGTCAAACTTTTCCTCCACAACAACGTCTGCCTCAGCAACGTCGCAGCTCTGCGATTCAGCAGGCCGAAGAATGACACTGAATGAAGAGCCCTCTCCCAACTTACTTGTGACGCGAATCGCTGCTTGATGATCGCGCAGGATTCCGTGCACGACTGACATGCCAAGCCCAGTGCCTTCTCCCACAGGCTTCGTCGTGAAAAAGGGCTCGAAAAGACGTGTCAGTGTGATGC
>CALMCS010000719.1 GCA_937862875.1 uncultured Comamonadaceae bacterium | reverse complement strand
CATGAATGCATCATGGCGCTGCCGCGCGGCTATGCATCGGTGGTGGGCGAAGACGCACGGTTTTCCGGTGGCGAACTGCAGCGCATCAGCATCGCGCGGGCGGTGTTGCTCAACCCGCCGGTGCTGGTGCTTGACGAGGCCACGGCGGCGGCCGATGCGGGCAATGAAGTGGCGATTCAAGACGCGCTCTCGCGCTTTGCGCGGGGCCGCACTCTGCTGGTGATCTCTCACCGACTCGATACGGTCATGCACGCCGACAATATTCTCGTGCTCGACGGCGGCGCGATTGTGGAGCGCGGAACGCACGCGGCGCTGCTCGCCAAAGGGGGACGTTACGCACGGTTGTGGGCTCAGGGTGATTACAACGCGCTGGCATCCTCAAGCGAGGTGGCGTCATGCTGAAAACCTTGGTTCGATTGCTGGGCAACGATGCGCCCATCCTGCGACGCTACACCCGCATGGCCGTGGCCTACGGCGTGCTGTGCGGATTGACCATTGCGGCTCTCGTACCCGTGCTCGGTCACTTGTTGCTTGGCGATGCGCGTGCGGCAGCACTGTGGCTGGGGGCTCTGCTGGCGGGTGTCATGGCCTGCTGGCTCTGGCGCGGACAAGTGGAGCGTGCGGGTGTGCGTGTCGGGGTGGCCGTGTTGCAAAGTGGCCGCCATCACCTTGGCGACCATGTCGCGCGTTTGCCCGTGGGTTGGTTCACGCCTCAAAATACGGCGCGCCTGGGCCATGTGGTGACTCAGGGAATGATGAGCATCGCTCAGCTTCCGGCCCATGTTTTCACACCGGTCATCAGTGGAGTGGTCACTCCGTTGGTGATCTTGATCGCGCTGTTTTCGCTCCACTGGCAATTGGGTCTGATCGCGTTGATTGGACTGCCGATCCTCGCCGGGGCTTTTGTCCTCAGCGCGCAAATTGCGCAGCGTGCAGACGCCGCTTTTCAGCACCATTTTGCCGATGCAAGCCAGCGCATGGTGGAGTTCGCCCAGGCGCAATCGGTGTTGCGGGCCTTCAATGGCGAAGGCGGCAGCTCGCGCTTTCTCGAGCAAGCCATGGCGCGCCAGCAGCAATCCGGCGTGCGCCTCATCTG
The DNA here is from genome assembly GCA_937862875.1 of uncultured Comamonadaceae bacterium. Taxonomy (GTDB): domain Bacteria; phylum Pseudomonadota; class Gammaproteobacteria; order Burkholderiales; family Burkholderiaceae_C; genus Diaphorobacter_A. The sequence continues at coordinate 2,317 of CALMCS010000719.1, read as the reverse complement.
TCTATCTGCGCTGTCGTCCGTACTCAATGCGTGGGCCGTGCAGGCGCTCTTCGCCGCCTTGTTGCTGGCAGCCACGCTCTGGCTGAACCACTCCATGGGCGGTAACCTGGTGGCCGGCGATGTCATCGCTGTGGTGGTCGCCATGATGCTGGTGGTTCGATTTGTCGAGCCCTTGCTCGAGGTGGCGGGTTACACCGAAGTGCTGCGAAGTGCGCGCGGGCAGTTGGATGCCGTCGACGCCATTTTTGCCGTCACCCCCCTGCCCCAAACCGCCACACCACAGGCTCCGCGCGATGCCTCGGTGGAACTGCGCGATGTACGCTTTGGCTACGCGCCAGACGCCCCCGACGTGCTGAGCGGCGTGAATCTCACCATTCAACCCGGCAGCATGACCGCATTGATTGGCGAATCGGGCTCCGGCAAGACCACCGTGGTGCGACTGGTGGCGCGTTTCTTCGACGCAAGCCAGGGCCGCGTGTTGATTGGCGGCGTGGACGTGAGGGACATGTCGGAAGCGCAACTGGCCGCACAGATCAGCCAGATTTTCCAGGACAGCTACCTGTTTGCAGGCACCATCGCCGACAACATCCGCTTCGGCAAACCGGACTCTACCGATGATGAAGTGCTGCAAGCCGCACAGCAAGCAGGTGTCGCCGAGATCATCGAGCGCCTGCCAGACGGTATCCATACTTTGGTGGGCGAAGGCGGGGCCCGGTTGTCGGGCGGCGAGCGCCAACGCATTGCCATCGCCCGAGCGCTGATCAAGGACGCGCCGATTCTTCTGGTGGATGAAGCCACCGCAGCACTCGATGCAGAAAACCAAGCCGCGATCGCCAGCACGCTGGCGCGGCTGCGTGGCCAGCGCACCTTGCTGGTGATTGCACACCAGCTCTCGACCGTCGCCATGGCCGATCAGATTGTGGTGCTCGAAGCTGGCCGCGTTGTGGAGCAAGGCCCGCCCGAGCTACTGCGCGCACGCAACGGCCGTTACGCCCGCTTCCTCGCTCAGCGCCATGCCGCAAAAGGCTGGCGCATCGCTGCCACCACGCCAGACACCGGCAACGGAGACCGTGGCTGATGCGCGCCGTGTCGATGGCACTGTTCGCTTTGCTGTGCGCGGCTTCTTTGTCGATCGGTGCGCGGCAGTTGGAATGGGCGCAACTATTCTCGCTCTCTGGCGATTCCGGTGATGCCTGGCTCACGCTGACGGCCAGTCGCTTGCCGCGTCTGGCGGCGTTGATCTTGACCGGCGTGGGCTTGGCCGTGAGCGGCGTGATCTTGCAGCACATCGTGCGCAACAAGTTCGTGGAGCCAGCGACTTCGGGGGGACTGGACGCCGCCAAGCTCGGGATTCTGGTGTCGCTCACGCTGCTGCCCGCCGCCAGCACGCTCGGCAAAGTGCTGTTTGCGTTCGCGTTCTGTTTCCTGGCAAGCCTGGTCTATGTGGCCATCATCCGGCGCATCCAATTCAGCAATACGGTGTTGGTACCGGTGATTGGCCTCATGTACGGAGGCGTGTTGAGCGCCATCGCCGAGTTCTACGCGTATCAGAACAACATGCTGCAAAGCATGCAGGGCTGGTTGTTGGGTGATTTCTCGCGGGTGGTTCAGGGCCACTACGAGATTCTGTACATCATTCTTCCAGTGGTTGTGCTCGCCTATCTGTACGCGCAGCGCTTCACCGTGCTCGGCATGGGCGAAGACATGGCGGTCAGCCTTGGCATCGGTTATGCGGCCACTGCTGCGGTTGGACTACTGTTGGTGGCGGTGACCGTCTCGGCCACCGTCATCGCCGTGGGTGCGATTCCCTTTGTGGGCCTCGTCATTCCTCAACTGATCGCGCTGCTGCGCGGAGACCACCTGGGGCGCACATTGCCGCTGGTCGCCCTGGGTGGTGCATCGCTGCTGCTGGTGTGCGACATCGTTGGACGACTGCTGATCTACCCGTTTGAAGTGCCCATTGGCCTAACAGCGGGAGGCATTGGCGGGGTGATGTTTCTGGTGCTCATCCTGCGGAGGATGCGGTGATGCGCACAAGCACTCGACTCATCATGGTGGGCATGCTCGTCGCCGCATTGACGTTGGTCTTCGTCTTTGCCGGTTCCGGCATGGACTTCGACTATGTCATCCCCAAGCGCCTGCTGCGGCTCGCCACCATTGTCATTGGCGGCATCTGCGTTGCGCTCTCGTCGGTGGTGTTCCAGACGCTGGTGGGCAACCGCATTCTGACGCCCGCCATCATGGGTTATGAGGCCGTCTATCTGCTGTGGCAAGCCCTGCTTTTGCTGTGGATGGGAGCGCAGGGCTTGGTACTGCT
>CALMCS010000718.1 GCA_937862875.1 uncultured Comamonadaceae bacterium | reverse complement strand
CCGCGGTCCCATCGAACGCCTGTGGCTGTCGGCGCTCAACGATGCGTCCATCCGCGCGGCACTCGGCAAGCTCCGGCCATCGGCCGAGACGCTGCCGATGTACTACTCGGCGCTGGCACGCTCTCGGGCGGACTGGCTCGTCGGCATGAACCTCAGCCGCTTGTTCACGGTGCTGGGACGGCAGGCCGGCTACGACGGCGTGCTGTCGGTAGGCCGCGTCCAGACCCCCACGCTCAAACTGGTCGTGGACCGCGACCGCGAGATCACCGCCTTCGTGTCCGTGCCGTACTGGGCCATCGACGTGTCCCTGTCCGCCGGTGGCCAGACTTTCGCCGCGCAGTGGGTTCCCCCGAAAGCATGCACCGACGACGCCGGCCGCTGCCTGCAGCAGCCCATCGCGCAGCACGCCGCGCAGCAGATCCGCGCCGCGGACAGCGCCCAGGTGGTGGCGGTCGAAACCGAGCGCGTGCGGGAAGGCCCGCCGCTGCCGTTCGACCTGGGGACCTTGCAGGAGGTGTGTTCCAGGCAGCTTGGGCTCGATGTGCAGGAGACCTTAGACATTGCTCAGGCCCTATACGAGACGCACAAGGCCACGACGTACCCGCGCTCCGATTCGGGCTACCTGCCCGAAAGCATGTTCGCCGAGGTGCCAACGGTTCTCGACAGCCTGGTCAAGACCGATCCGTCGCTGCGACCGATCATGGACCAGCTCGACCGCACTCAACGCTCACGCGCCTGGAACGACGCAAAGGTATCCGCGCACCACGGCATCATCCCGACGCTCGAACCGGCGAACCTCTCGACCATGAGTGAGAAGGAACTGGCAGTGTATCGGCTGATCCGGGCGCATTACCTGGCGCAATTCCTTCCTCACCACGAGTTCGACCGCACTGTGGCGAACCTCTCCTGCGGCCAGCAGACGCTGGCGGCCACCGGCAAGCAGGTCGTCGTCAAGGGGTGGCGCCTGGTGCTGGCCGAACCGCAATCCGAGGAGGATGGCGACCCTGCGGCGCGCAGCCAGGTACTGCCCGCGCTGCGCGAGGGCCTGGCATGTCAGGTGGCCGACGTCGATCTGAAGGCGCTCAAGACGCTGCCCCCTCGGCCCTATACGCAGGGCGAGTTGGTCAAGTCCATGAAGGGCGTCGCCAAACTGGTCTCGGACCCGCGCCTGAAACAGAAGCTCAAGGATACGGTCGGCATCGGCACCGAAGCGACGCGGGCCAACATCATCAGTGGCCTGCTGACGCGGGGCTACCTCGTGAAGAAGGGCCGCGCCATCCGTGCCTCGGATGCGGCCTTCACCCTGATCGACGCGGTACCCACAGCGATTGCCGACCCAGGGACAACCGCCGTCTGGGAACAGGCGCTGGACATGATCGAAGCTGGACAGCTCACGCTGGACGTATTCATCGGCAAGCAGGCTGCATGGATCTCACAGTTGATCGCGCAGTACGGCAGCACGTCCCTGTCCATCAAGGTTCCCCACGGACCGCCTTGCCCACAGTGCGGCGCACCGACGCGCCAGCGCACC
>CALMCS010000717.1 GCA_937862875.1 uncultured Comamonadaceae bacterium | reverse complement strand
TTGCAGGGTGTGCAGTTGCTCTTCGGACATGCCGCGCGCCATGGGAACGGTGTAGTTCGTGGAGCCGGTTTTGTCTTTGTTCGGGATCTCGGCTTCAAAGCTCATGTCGGTGTCTGCACCGCTGCGCTGAAAGCCCTTGGGGCCATCTTCGGGAGCGCTGTAGTTCAGCACATCCGCCAGATGCTTGAGGTCTGGCACCCAGCCCAGAGACATGGGCAGGCGGTTGTCTACCGAGAAGGTGGACCAGTTGTGGATGAAGTGGTGCGCAGGGTCGAACGAGCCTTCGCAGCCCAGACGCCAGTTGGCTTCGACGATGTCGGTCTCGGCCACGTAAACGGCGTTGTCTTCGTCGAGGAAACCCGGCGGTACATCGCGCTCCAGCGGTGGCGGTTCAATGTCACCGATGAAGACGAAGATCAGTCCCTTGACTTCCTGCACCGGATAAATCTTGATGCCGGGACGTCCAATGACCTTGGAGTCCGGCATGTTGAGAATGGTGCGGATCGTGCCGTCTTCCAGGCTATAGGTAAAGGTGTGAACCCAGCAGGTGATGGTGTCTTTGGAGAGGCACAGCGGCTTCTCCGAAAGACGCGCACCACGGTGGCAGCAGCGGTTTTCAATGGCGTGGACCTTGCCGTCCTTGCGCATCAGCAAGATTTCTTCGCCCAGCGGAGTCATGACGTGAGATTCGCCCTCGCGCAGATTGCGTGTCAGCTCGATGGGGTACCAGTAGTCGCGCAGGCCCAGTTTGGCATCCAGCCATTTTTGCCACGGGCGCTCACCGGCGGGTCGCACCGATGAGTCGGCTGGCTGGACATCGGGAATATAGCGACAGGTTTCATCGATCAATGCCGCGGTAATGGGGTTGGTCACTATGTACTCCTAATTTTTTGTTGCTGCTGCTTGTTCTGCTTGTTCTGTTTTTTCTTCTGGCGAAATCAGATCGCCATGCCACCATCCACCGACAGCGAAGCGCCGGTCACGTAAGCCGCCTTGTCGGAGAGCAGATACAGCACGGCGTCTGCCACTTCGTGCGGTTGGCCGATGCGGCCCATGGGGATGGCACCATCGAGCATGTGAACGTCGCCACCAGCGGAGCGCATGAAGTTGGGCGTTTCCGTGGCACCGGGGCACACTGCGTTCACGCGGATGTTCTTGCCGGCGTATTCCTTGGCGACCGATGCGGTCAGGCCCACTACGGCGTGTTTTGCAGCCACGTAGTGCGCAATGCCGGGCATGCCGCGCAGGCCAAAGATGGAAGCGTTGTTGACGATGGAGCCACCGCCGGAGCGCAGCATGGCTTCGACCTGGTACTTCACGCCGTAGTAGACGCCCTTGAAGTTGAGGTCGATGACCCACTCGGACTCTTCTTCCGAGGTCTGGTCGATCGGCTTGAAGTCGGCGTGGCCACCGGCGTTGTTGAAGGCGAAGTCGAGCCGACCAAAGCGCTCTTCGACGAACTTCACCAGTGCGGCTTGCTCTTCGCGACGCGATGCATCGGTGGACTTGATTTCGGCCTTGCCGCCCGCTGCGATGATTTCTTGCTGCACGGCGCGCAGCTTGTCTTCGCCACGGCCGGCCAGCACCACGATGGCGCCTTCGCGAGCCAGTGCCAGCGCACTTGCGCGGCCCATACCGGAGCCAGCGCCTGTCACGAGTCCAACTTTATTGTTCATCAGCATTTGAGTGTTTCCTTGAGGGGGTTAGGAGGGGTGATTGATGGATTAATTGATTGATTAGTCTTGGAGACCGGTTTGCGAACGCAGTCGCGTGCAGGTGTCGACGACCACGTACAGAATGGTTTGAATGGCGTTGAGCAGATCGGGCACTGGCTGCACGCCCATGCCGCCAAGGCCTTCGCTGCAGTCGTTTTGGGCGGGCGCGTTGCCGGGCCAGGGGTAGCCCACGCGCACCAGCTTGAGTCCGAGCTTTCCCATCACCGCCGCATCGGTCTGGCCGCTCATTGGTGGCGCACCGGGGTAGGGTTGGTTGCCATGGGTTTCCTGCCAGGCGCGCAGGGCGCTGCGCACGATCCAGTTCTCGGGGTCTACGCGCGAGCCGGGGACCGAGGCGTACATCTCCCAGTCCATCGGTGCGTCGGGCACGAGCTTCTGGATCTCACGCATCTGCTTGCCGAAGGCCGCGAGCACCGAGGCGGGCTCCTGGTCGGGCGTGATGCGCATGTCGATATAGATTTCCGTGACCGCGCTCGGGAAGGCCGGACGCTCGGGCCATCCAGCGCGCACCGCGCTAATCCAAGCCTCGGGTGCGACCTGTGCGCTCTTTTGCGTGCTGGTGTATTCGGGCAGCCACTTCTCGATGGCCTGAATCACGGTGGCGGCTGGCACGACCGAGCTGCGAAAGCCTGGAGTCCCGCGCGGCACGCCGGCGTAGCCCATCGTGCCTTCGACGGTGACCTTGAACCAGCACAGGCCCGGGTGCTCGTAATACACCTCGTCCCAGGGCTTGAGTACCACGCCGTAGTCTGCAGTAACGCCATGCGTGAGCAGATGCATGACGCCATTCGACAGACCGGCGTGATTGCGTTCGGGCACGATCACCGGCATGCCGCCGCCCGCGAAGGCAATCATCAAATCGCCCTTGAGCGAAGGCTCGGCATCGATCAGCGCGTTCACGGCTTCGATCAGGGCCGCGGCCATGCCCTTGGGGTTGGAGGCCCCTAGACCGACGACGGTGTTACCGCGCTCGATGGCCTCGGGCAGCATGTCGGGTGTGAGTTTTTTGCCTGCCCAGGGTAGATCGCTCTCGTTGGCTTCCAGATGGGTATCGATGGGGGCGTACAGCATCACCGAAGGGCCGGTGCCGTCGCCACGTAAGCGGCCCCATACGTTGGACGATGTGTCGGTGATGGGCTGCACCGCAGATTGCAGGCCCATGGTGTGTAGATGGTCGGCGAGAAATTCGCAGATATCGCGTTCGTCGCCGGTAGGGCTGTGAATGTCTACCAGGGAGGCGAGCAGGGCTTGCAGGCGCTCGGGATTGACGAGGCTGCAGGCACGTTCGAACAGGGCTCGGGCCTGTGCGTCAAGCACGGGCGAATCGATGGGCTTTGACATGGAGTTGTTTGG
>CALMCS010000716.1 GCA_937862875.1 uncultured Comamonadaceae bacterium | reverse complement strand
CGCTGCAGAAATGCGAGGTTCATGCGATTGGTGCCCTTGTACGCGGAAACGTCGTTTCCCCCGGAAACTGCGTTTCCTGTCGCTGCTATTCTGAAATCCGGATGAGGCATGATGAGCTCATTGGTTTCAGGGATGAGCAGTGGTCCGCCGTCGAGTACGGTGTTCATTGCTCCAACCATGGGCGGGGGCAAGAAATTCACCTCATCGAGCAGAAACGCACCGCCACACTTCATCGCATTGACCAGAGGTCCGTGGATGAACTGAGTCGTTGTGCTTCCAGCGCCGTTGTCGATAAGAACGACACGGCCAACGAGATCACTGAACTCCATGCGACCGTGGCAGGCGATGCGGAAGAGGCGTTTCTGAAAGCGGTGGCAAGCTTGCTCAAGGAGCGAGCTCTTTCCGCATCCAGTGGGGCCATCCAGCAGCAGATTGCGGCCTGTTGAACCACTGAACCACATCCAGACGCGGCGAAAGTCATCGGTCTTGAACTCGTAGAAGGGATCTTCCACGGGTACCAAGTGATGCTTGTCGGTGACGTAGGTAAATGGCAAGTCGACTACTTTGGCATCATTGATGCCGAACCGTTCGCCAACTGTCGTTGTGACCTGTTCGCCGTTTGATGCTTCATCGTTTGCAGCCTGAGCTGGTTTAGATGAGGCGGCAGTGGCGGCGGATCCAGCAGCCTTGGCGGCTTTGAGAGCTGTGCGTGTCATAAGTATTCCCTTTTAAAAATGCCTCGATCGAGGCGTTCATGTGCAAGGGGTTATCTGTTGCCTGATATTCGTTATCGTGAAACGTCGTTTGACGTTAAGTGACGCTGATTAACGTTAGCCCGCATGATGTGACGCCGTTGATGTGGCCGGTGCCGTGTGGCTGGTACGTGATGAGGGGCGCAAAAGAAAAAACCCAATCGCATCCGAGGATGAAACTGGGTTTGTGGTGGTGATCGCAGCGCTTGAAATCAGGCGCGATGCTCAAGCCGGTACAGGTGAAGCCAGGTCAGCCGTCGAATCCTGAGAGAGCTTGTCGTAGGGAACATATCTGATGGCCTCGATTGCATCGGCCTCAGATTGCATGCCCCATCCTTCCATGCCGAGCCATCTGTCGGTCAACGTCGATGTGGAAAACATGTAGAACGGTCTGCCACTACGCATGCCAGCCGATACGACGAAATGTCCTTGGCGATGGTTGTCGATGATGCAGGCCTCCAGAGTGGAGTCCAGCTTGTAGAGCTTGACGTTGCCATTGCGGCCACGCTCATAGTAGCCATGGATTCCTTGAGGACCGTCGGTGCCGAGCTTGGCAAAGGTCTTGCCCGCAAACAAAAGTGCTTCAGGAACGGTGATTGTCTGGGTCATGTGATGATCTCCTTGAAAATGTGCCATCGCCGGAATTGGCGGGTAGGCGTGCATGTGCGGTATGTCATCGGTTGCGCCCTGCTCTACCGGCGATCAGGCAAGAAAAAACCCAGTTCATCCGAAGATGAAACTGGGTTTTTGGGTGCGATTCGCGCAAGCGCGATCACTTCAGGCCACGGCCAATTGCTTGGGGGCCACAACGTTTGCAATGGACTTGAGCATTTCGCCAATGCACACTGCTACGGCCTTGAAGGGCTCATAGCAAATGCTTTGGCCCAACAGTTCATGAGCCACAGTTGCCGACATTCCTTCAACCAGACGCTCCGAGATCTGCTTGATGCGTGCATGTTCAGCGGGTGTGAACTGACGCAGCAAATCTGGATTGCTTGGATGCTGGAGCTTCGGATCCGTACTGCGAATCTTCGCGTAGCCCTTCGTGATCGTTGGGCACGCGGTATCGAACGCATTGACGATCTGCATCTTGAAGTTCTTGCCAGCGGCCAGATCTCGTTCCTGCTTGATCTTGAGTCCCTGCATCTGACTCCACATGGGGTCATCAGCCGGTACCGGATCGAGGACTTCAGCGATCTTGCACGTCTTCTTCTCGGGGCGTTTCAATGCCTCGAAGTCGAAATGCAGTCCTTCTGTGACGGCGATCATGCACATGCGAACCCTGTTCTCAAGAGCGTTCCACTCTTCAGCGTGCAGGGTCGTTTCATGCACTTGATACCCGTAGTCGCGCAGGAAGTTGCGGATGATGCACATGGATCCAGTGTTCTGGTATGGAACAACGTTCTCCAGGCATATCACCGCAGGTTGCAGCTTGGCGATCATCGCAAGAAAGGGAACCACAAGATGTCCCACTTCAGCATGCGATTCTGCGTGTCCAGCTCCATTTTTGGCGCGGCCACTCACTGATGCACCAGAGCAAGGCAATCCTGCTTCCAGCACCTCAATTTTTGGCAGTTTCTCCATGGCCCAAACGTCGAAAGCGAGATACTGCATGGGTGCAGCAAGCGCGATCGTGTCCGGATCCCAAGCATCGTTGCAGCGGCTTGATTGCTCAAGCAGTTCTGGTCGGATGTCGTTGGCGAATGCCAGACGGTTCGGAATGCCAGCGGTCATCAAGCCATGGTGCATAGCGTGCGAGAGCACACCGCCGCCATGAGAGAGTGAGCCGACATTCAAAGCCTCGCCACTTTCCAGCTTGGAGATCACGCGCTGCAGCCGTTCATTCTTCGCGATATCGACTTGCATGGGCAAGACGGTGATTCGCGTTTTCTGAACGATCACACGCACGGATTCGAAGCCTTCAAAAATGGACAGCGTTTCCTTCGAGTTGATGTCGATGACGGGTGTTTCGACGTTGCCCTTGAGCTTCTTGGAGACGACACGCAGGCCATCTTCAGCAAGTTCGAGGACCAGCATCTTGCGCTCGTCATCCTTGCGGATGCTGTAGCGCAGGCCGGGGAGAAAACCCGCCAATTTGGCTTTGACACCTTCAAGCCAGAGTCGTGGTGTTCCACGGTTCTGACCGATTTTCAGCACCTCATAAGCCTTCATTGTGTTGGCCGATGATGTAGTTGCGTTTTGCATGATGGACTCCTTGAAAATGTGAATCCCGTGCCGGAATGACGACGGGCGGACATGTGCCTCGTGTCATCTGTTGCGCAACCTGGCATAAATACAACAGGCAAGAAAAAACCCAGTTCATCCGAGGATGAAACTGGGTTTTGGGTAGGCATCAATTCATATCACAGGCCAAAGCGTTGGGAAAACGCTTGGCAAGGATCTGATTGAGCTCGTTCACGATTTCGGCCTTCTTGAAGACAATATGGCCGGTACCAACTTTGAACCACTTGATGATCAGGTAGTCGTTCTCGAAGCTGTTCGTATCGTTCATGCGTACCAAGGACGTAATGGAGCGTCCGAGAGAGTCACTGAACCGCCCCGGGATTCGTGGAGGCTGTTTGGTTTAAGTCAGGCCGCCATCGTGGTGGCCTGACAGGCGAGTTGCCGCCAGTAGTTTGCCTCAGCTTCTGCAGGCGGGATGTACCCGATGGGCTCCAGCAGACGGTGGTGGTTGAACCAGGCCACCCATTCAAGCGTCGCCAATTCAACGGACTCCTTGGTTTTCCACGGTGCCCGGCGGTGAATCAGCTCAGCCTTGTACAGGCCATTGATCGTCTCGGCCAGGGCGTTGTCATAGGAGTCGCCCTTGCTGCCCACAGACGGCTCAATACCCGCTTCTGCCAGCCGCTCGGTGTACCGAATGCTCACGTACTGAGAGCCGCGATCCGAGTGACACACAAGGCTGCCATCGCGTTCAGGCTGCCGGGCATGCAGGGCCTGCTCCAGTGCATCTAGCACGAAGTCCGTGCGCATCGAACTGCTCACACGCCAGCCCACGATGCGACGAG
>CALMCS010000715.1 GCA_937862875.1 uncultured Comamonadaceae bacterium | reverse complement strand
AGTTTTTATGGGGGTCGGCACTTCGCTTTGCTCGTGCCTGTTTGCTTCGTTTTTGCGGCGAATTCTTGCTGGTGCCCGCTTCTTGGTTTGGATTGTCTTTTTCTATAAAAATGCGACCTCTTGGGTCGCATTTTTTGTTTGTGTTCGCGTTCTGTTTTTTTCTTACTTCATGTTTTCTTCCAGGCGGCGATTCTGGGCTGAGAGCATGGCGTTGGAGATTTCTTCGCGGGTGATGAAGCCGTCGTGGTTGGTGTCTACGTCGTCGAAGTGTTTGGACAGTTCCGAGTTGGCTGCGCGGGCTTCTGCTCGGCTCAGGCGGCCGTCTTTGTTTTTGTCGGCTGCTGCGAATTCTTCGTCCAGGTGGGCGCGTTGGCGTTGCGTGTATTTTTCAAGGAATGACTTGAACTCTGCGCGGTCGATCACGCCGTCGTTGTTGGTGTCGAAGCGCTTGAACGCGGCGTCCAGGTGTTGTTCGTCGCGGGCTTGTGCTGCGTACTTGGCGGCCTGGTCGTTGCTGGCTGGATCTGTGTTGCTGGATTGCTGTGCAAAGGCTGCTGTGCTGGCTGCGCCCAGGGTTGCGATGGCGATCAGGGCTGCCAGTGTTGTCTTTTGGGTGTTCTTCATTTTTCGGTGACCTTTTTTTCTGGAGTTGCGCGTGGATCAGCGGTTGTTGTAGCGGCGATCGTGGTCGCGGTCACGGCCGTTGTTGCCGTTGTTGCGATAGCGTGGGTCGCGGTGGTCGTTGACTCGGTTGACGTGGTTATTGCGATCGTTGCGGTGGTCGCGTTCCCAGCGGCGGCGGTCGTCGTCGCGGTTGTGGTCGTCCTTGGTCGCCACGTGGCCTACTACGCCGCCCAGGGCTGCGCCGCCGATGGTGCTCCAGGTGTCACCGCCGCTCAGTACCGAGCCGCCTACGGCACCGATGCCTGCGCCGATCAGTACGTTGCGGGTTTTCTTGTCCATGGCGTGGGCCATGTTCATTGCGCCTATGCACAGTGCCAGCAGCAGGGTGATGCGCATGAGCCATTGGAAACGCTGGGTCTTGGCGATGGTGTTGTGGCTGGAATGGGGTGCGGTGGTGATGTGGTTGTCGTTCATGGAATGGAACTCCCTTCGTTCAAACGTTCGCTGGTGGACTGGCGCCGATGGTGGGTTGGTGCACGCGAGCCACAATGAAAAAAGCGTCGGAGCGGTTGTGATAACCGGCATCGACGCCTTCCGTGCTTACTATTGTCCGGCCGACTCGCGTTACAAATACGTAAGTCAACGCCGCATGCGTGTAAAGGTTTTGTGAAGGTGGGGATCAACCCGCCTTGATGATCACCTCGGGGTGTTCCGAGGGGTCGCGCACTTCTTCCAGTGTTTCTCCGCGGCGGATCGGTTGTGCTGGTTGTGCCAGTAGATCGCGTACGAAGTTGGGCTGGGCGAGCAGTGCGTGGTGTATCGCGCCGTTGTAGAGCTGCAGCGAGGTGATGCCGCGTTCGGCGATGCGGGCCTCTACCTCTTCGCTGCTGAGCAGCGCCGGGTCGGTGTGTTCCGAGGCCATCGCCATGCACCACAGCGTGCCGTAGAGGGGCACGTATTGCAGATAGGGGCGGAAGATGGGGAATACTGCGCGCACCGATGCCGCGATGCGTTGCAGGCTCTCTGGCAGGTGGATCGGGGAGCCCATGTGCAGCGAGATCACGCCTCCGGGTGCCAGTGCCTTGCGGCAGCTTTCGTAGAACTCCACGGTGTAGAGATCGGTGGCGGGGCCGAAGGGGTCGGTGAGGTCGAGGACGATTTGATCGAAGCGTTCGTCGGTCTGGCCCAGAAAGCTGCGCGCGTCGCCGATGCGCAGTTCCACGCGCGGATCGTCGAGCGCTCCGTGGTGGACGTTGCCAAGCCATTCGCGTGCGACCTCTATGACCTCGGCATCGAGCTCGGCCAGGACCACGCGTTCGATGTGTGGCAGTTTGAGCAGTTCTTCCACCGCGCCGCCATCGCCGCCGCCCACGACCAACGCGCGGCGTACGCCGGGGTGTGCGATGGCGGGCAGATGCACCATGGGTTCGTGGTAGAAAAACTCGTCGCGCTCGGAGGTCATGAAGCAGTCGTCGATGCGCATCACGCGACCGAATTGTGCGTTCTCGAATACCTCAATGTGTTGCCACGGCGATTGCCGGCTCACCAGCAATTGGCTGTTTTTCAGATAGAAGCCGAAGTCCGGGTTCAGGCGTTCGGCGGCGTAGGACGAGGCCCGTGCCGCCTGTTGCAGTTCCGCTGTTGCTTCTGCGGTGCTTGTTGCTGCTGCCATTTCAGGCGCGCTCGACGCGGTGCAGGTGAGGCTCGTTCGGGTTGAATGCGGCCTGCAGGTCGTCGAACAGTTTTTGCGCCTTGGGGCGGTTGTTGCTGGTGTAGTTGCAGACGTAGACGTCGAGCGTGACATAGCCCGATTCGGGCCAGGTGTGGATCGACAGATGCGACTCGGCGAGCACGACCGTGCCGGTCACGCCGCAGCCTTCGCCAAAGCTGTGAAAGAGGCTGCCGACGGTGGTCAAACCGGCCGCGGCTACGCGCTCCTTGCAGAAAGACTCCAGATAGTCGGCATCCAGCATCAGGCGGCTGTCACATAGACAACCATATAGATCACCAATCAGATGCAGGCCCGTAGCCGTGCGCGTAATGGGGGAGACATTGATGGTGGAAACGTTCTGGACGTGGTTCAACATTGAGCTAAGGCCCTTTCTTTTGCGAATTTTGTGGCAAAAAAACGGCAGTCCCATCATCTTGCTGATGATTTGGGAGCCGGCGAGTGCGTTGCACGGCCGTCACCAGAACGGAGTCAGAGGGCGCTTGCTGCGGGTGCAGTGTTGTCCTCGTCTGATGACGCCCATTGGGAGCAGGAGATGCCCCAGCAACTTTCATAGCAAGCGGCGCTGTGTGGCACGCTTGGCATTTTGTGGGTCTGAGTATAGTCAACCCTATCGCGTGGAACAGTGAGTTCAAAACACTCTACTCTACGGGTGAAGGGTTTCCTCCTATGATATTGGGTTGTTTGCCTTAGTTTCTGGCCGGCCCTCTCGTGTTATGCACCTGCGGACGGCTCTTGACGGCAACCCCTTATTGTCAACATGCCCCAAACCGCATCCACCGCCACCGCTCCGCTCGTCGAGCTGCGCCATGTCCATTTCGGATATGGTGATCGCCCCATCCTGCGCGACGTCACCCTGAGTGTGCCGCGCGGCAAGGTGACGGCGTTGATGGGCGCATCCGGTGGTGGCAAGACCACGGTCCTGCGCTTGATCGGTGGGCAGCAGACGGCGCAAAGTGGCGAGGTGTTGTTTGACGGCAAGAACGTCGGCAACATGGACATGGGCGCGCTGTACGCCGCCCGTCGCCGCATGGGCATGCTGTTTCAGTTCGGTGCGCTGTTCACCGACATGAGCGTGTTCGAGAACGTGGCGTTTCCGCTGCGCGAGCACACCGATCTGTCGGAAGAGTTGATCCGCGACATCGTGCTCATGAAGCTCAATGCGGTGGGTCTGCGCGGTGCGCGCGATCTCATGCCCAGCCAGATTTCCGGCGGCATGGCCCGGCGCGTGGCGCTGGCGCGCGCGATTGCGCTCGACCCCGAACTCATCATGTACGACGAGCCGTTCGCCGGTCTCGATCCGATTTCGCTCGGCACCGCCGCGCAGCTGATCCGCAAGCTCAATGATTCCATGGGTCTCACCACCATCATCGTCTCGCACGATCTGGAGGAGACCTTCCGCCTGGCCGATCACGTGATCATTCTGGGCCCCGGCTCCATCGCCGCGCAGGGCACGCCGGATGAGGTGCGCAACAGCACCGATCCGCTGGTGCACCAGTTCGTGAACGCGCTGCCGACCGGACCCGTGCCATTTCACTATCCTGGCCCGAGCGTGGACCAGGATTTCGGACCCGTTGGTGGTCCACCCGGAGGTGCGGCATGAGTTGGTGGCGTCCTTCCGACATAGGTTTTGCGGTGCGCAGCAAGCTCGCCGATCTGGGCATGGGCGCACGCCTGTTCTGGCGCCTGGTGTCCTCGGCCGGTGCGGCCTTCAAGCGACCCGGGCTGGTGCGCGATCAGGTGCATTTTCTGGGCAATTATTCTTTGTCGATCATTGCCATGTCGGGCCTGTTTGTCGGCTTCGTGCTGGCACTGCAGGGCTACAACGTGCTGCAGATCTATGGCTCGACCAATGCCTTGGGCCTGGTGGTCACGCTGGGGCTGGTGCGCGAATTGGGCCCGGTCGTCACGGCGCTGCTCTTTGCCGGTCGTGCGGGGACTTCATTGACCGCCGAGATCGGTCTCATGCGCGCCGGCGAACAGTTGTCCGCCATGGAGATGATGGCCGTCGATCCGGTGCGCCGCATTCTGGTGCCGCGTTTCTGGGGTGGCGTGATCGCCATGCCGCTGCTGGCCGCTGTGTTCAGCGCCGTGGGCGTGATGGGCGGTTGGGTCGTCGGGGTGGTGATGTTGGGTGTCGACTCCGGAGCCTTCTGGGGCGCGATGCAAAGCAGCGTCGACGTCTGGAAGGATGTGGGCAATGGCGTGGTGAAGAGCTTCGTGTTTGGCGTCGCTGTCACCTTCATCGCCGTGCTTCAGGGGTTTGTCGCCAAGCCCACGCCGGAAGGTGTTTCGCGAGCCACCACACGTACCGTGGTGATTGCGTCGTTGTCAGTGCTGGGGCTGGATTTCCTGCTCACCGCGTTGATGTTCAGTATTTGATGTATCGAATTGGAAGCGAAGAGACTGGTCTCTCGGGATTTCAGAGAAAGTAGCAAACCATGCAGCAATCCAAGAATGATGTCTGGGTCGGCCTGTTCGTGCTGTTGGGCGCGGCTGCGCTCGTGTTTCTGGCATTGCAGTCGGCCAACCTGCTGAGCCTGAACTGGAAGTCGGGCTATCACGTGACGGCCCGCTTCGACAATATCGGCGGCCTCAAGCCCAAGGCGGCGGTGCGCAGCGCCGGCGTCGTGATCGGCCGCGTGCAGTCGATCGCGTTCAATGACGAGACCTTCCAGGCCAACGTCCACCTTGAACTCGACAAGCAATACAAATTCCCCAAGGACAGCTCGCTGAAAATTCTCACGAGCGGCCTTCTGGGCGATCAATACATAGGCATCGAAGCCGGGGCCGATGAAGGCAACCTGGCCGAAGGTGACACAATCACGGCTACCCAATCTGCAGTTGTTCTAGAGAATTTGATCGGTCAATTCCTCTACAACAAGGCGGAAGACGGTGGTAGTTCGGGTGGTAAAAAATGACATATCAAACTAAATACTCCAAGGTCATCCTGCGCGGCGGAGCCGCTGTGCTGGGACTGGGCTTGCTCGTCGGATGCGCGACGGGCCCCAATGCCAACCCCGAAGACCCGTACGAATCGTTCAATCGCGGTGTGTACTCGTTCAACGACGGATTGGACAGGGCGGTGCTCAAGCCCGTGGCCACGGCCTATCACGATGTGGCGCCCAAGCCGATTCGCACCGGTGTGAGCAACTTCTTCGGCAATCTCGGCGACGTCTGGTCGTTTGTGAACAATCTGCTGCAGGGCCGCGGCTCGGACGCGCTCGACAGCATGGTGCGTGTGAACGTCAACACCTTGTTCGGTCTGGGTGGTTTGCTCGATATCGCCACGGAAATGGGTGTTCAGCGCCACAAGCAGGACTTCGGCCTGACGCTCGGTCACTGGGGCGTGCAGACCGGTCCTTACCTGGTCCTGCCGCTGCTCGGCCCTTCGACGTTGCGCGACACGGCGGCCTTGCCGATAGACTTCTACGGTGATCTCACGAGCAATATCAACGACATTGGCGTGCGCAATTCGCTGTACGGCCTCAAGCTCGTAGAAAAACGCGAATCGCTGCTGAACGCGGGCGATGTGCTGGAAGCCGCTGCGCTGGACCGTTATTCGTTCACCCGCGACGTGTATCTGCAGGTGCGCAGTGGCCGCATCACGCCGAAAAAGGGCAAGGGCCGAGACGACGATGACGCAGGCAAATTGCCTGACGAATATTGATCCCCTGAGACCAAAGTCCCGGCCGTCAGCGCCGGGCAACGCGAGTTGCACTTGCTTGCATATAGGTACTCGCGGGACGCATGAAACCCCGGCACATTACACACAATAGATAGATGTTGCCAATCACATACATACAAGTTTGTATGTATGTGATTCATTGAGGATAATCCGAAGATGTTGAATCGACGCAGTTTTACGACCTCCGCAGCCGCTCTGGCCTCCTTGGTGCTGATGGCCACTCCCGTGGCGTCATGGGCCGATGACGAAGCGCCAGATGCCATGATCAAGCGCCTCTCCACCGAGGTGCTGGACACCATTCGCAACGACAAGACCATCAAGTCCGGCGATGTGGACAAGATCATGGTGCTGGTCGACCGTCTGTTGATGCCGCACGTGAATTTCCGCCGCATGACTGCAGCGGCCGTGGGCCCAGGCTGGCGCAAGGCCACGCCCGAGCAGCAAAAGCGTCTGCAGGACGAGTTCAAGCTGTTGTTGGTGCGCACTTACTCTGGAGCGCTGGCCCAGGTGACCGATCAGACCGTCGATGTCAAGCCGCTGCGCGCAGCCGCTGGCGACAAGGACGTGCTGGTGCGCACCGAGGTGAGCGGCAAGGGCGAGCCCGTGCAAGTGGATTACCGCCTCGAAAAGAGCGGCACCAGCTGGAAAATCTACAACTTCAACGTGCTGGGCGTGTGGCTGGTCGATACCTATCGCACCCAGTTCGCTCAGGAAGTCAACGCCAAGGGCATTGACGGCCTGATCGACACGCTGGTGGCACGCAACAAAGCCAACGCCTCAGGTTCCGGCAGCAGCAAATGAGCGCCGCAGCCGCCGCCCCGAGCATGTTGGTCCTGCCGCCCGAGCTGACGCATGACCAGGCGACCGCAAGCCTGCGCATGCTGATGCAGGCCATGCGCAACCACAAGGAGCAGCAGCTCGTGGTGGATGCGGGCCCGCTCAAGGTGTTTGATTCCTCTGCTCTGGCCGTGCTGCTGGAGTGCCGCCGCACGGCGCTTGAATTCGGCAAAACCTTTGCCGTCAAGGCCTTGCCGGAAAAACTGTTCAGTCTTGCAAGCCTCTACGGCGTGCAGGAGTTGCTACCCGCATCCCATTGATCCTCCCCGCTGCGTGCTCGCTGCTTCGGCAGCGCGGTGCACGGCGGCCGCAGGCCAATGACTCCCACCCATGATCCCTTGCATGACCTTGTCGAACGGAGATTGGGTATAGCGCTTTAAAATGAGCAGCTACATGCCCGCAGTATCTTTCCAGTCCGTCTCCAAGACATTCGACACCCCCAAAGGTCCATTTCAGGCGCTGAAAAACGTCAGCCTGGATATCCAGGAGGGTGAATTCTTTGGCCTGCTCGGTCCCAACGGTGCGGGCAAGACCACGCTCATCAGCATTCTGGCGGGCCTCGCGCGCGCCAGCAGCGGCACCGTCAAGGTGTTGGGCCACGATGTGCAGGGCGACTTCGCCGAGGCGCGTCGCCGTCTGGGCGTAGTGCCCCAAGAATTGGTGTTCGATCCGTTCTTCAATGTGCGCGAAACGCTGCGCATTCAGTCCGGTTACTTCGGCGTGAAGAACAACGACGCCTGGATCGACGAATTGCTCGAAAGCCTGGGCCTCACCGACAAGGCCCAGTCCAACATGCGCCAGCTCTCTGGTGGCATGAAGCGCCGCGTGCTGGTCGCGCAGGCGCTGGTGCACAAGCCGCCGGTCATCGTGCTCGATGAGCCGACGGCCGGCG
>CALMCS010000714.1 GCA_937862875.1 uncultured Comamonadaceae bacterium | reverse complement strand
GACCGATTGTGGCTGTCGCTGCTGACCCTTTAGCTGTCCCTCAGGTATGGCGCTGAAAACGGTGGATTCGTCGATTTCAATATAGTTGAGTCATGACTAGGTCAGTCATTCATAATTTTTTCATCGTCAAAATATGTAATTTTGTTCTAGAGAAAATTTATTCGTACACTCAGCTTATGAATACGCAACGAGATAGAAACATTCAGCAGGCTCAGGCTATCCTAGACTGGAATAAAAGAAATCTCAAACACGACACTCATCTGACGGAGATGGAAGTGGCTCATTGTTTTGGCGATTGCTTCATAGTCGAGCCTAATGGCCGACACTACGAAGCCAGCGCAGCCACGTATCTCGAGTTCCTGACGGGGATGAAACGCTCCATGCAGAGCATTGACTATGACATCCTGCATACAGTGGCGGACGATGAAAGCGTGCTTTTCGACATGGTGGCTCACATTAGCCACACGGATGGTCGGTGCGAGGACTTCATTGCAATGCTACTGATGCGCTTTGGTAAAGATGGAAAGCTGAAGCTCTGGAAAGAGGTCTACCTACCGCAAGTCGAATGAAATAGAGTTCCGCATGAAATTCAAAGTCAGCTCCTGGCCGTTCACCGACCCTCAAGACGAAAAAAAACGGCCGGAATATCCGGCCGTTTTCATGTCTAAGGTCGCCCGTTCCCGAGCGGCCGTTCGAACGAACTGATCTCAGCGATCGATCAATTGATCAATCGATCAATCAGTCCTGCTTGTCTTGATTCACCTTCAGCTGCAGGGTCTGCGCAGCCTGCTCGCCTTCGCCAGTCGATGGCTCGGCCTGGCTTTCGGCGGCGGCGGCTTCGGCGCTGCTGTCCGCGTTGTTGCTGTCCGCCTGGCGCAGAGCCGCTTTTTCGCCTGCGGGTGCAAACGCGCTGTACTTGCTGATGATCGGCACGAGTTGGCCGTAGATGCGTGGGGCACCTGCGAGGCATTCGCGCTGGTCGAGGAAGTCGGCGTCCGCTTCACCCGTGAAGTTGCCGATGAGGCCACCGGCTTCGGTCACCAGCAGCGAGCCTGCGGCGACGTCCCAGCTGGAGAGGCCGGTTTCGAAGAAGCCATCGGTGAAGCCGGCGGCTACGTAAGCCAGGTCCAGAGCGGCGGAGCCTGGGCGGCGCAGGCCTGCGCAGCGCTGCATCACGTCGCCCATCAGTGCGAGGTAGTTCTTGAAGTTGTCGCCCGGACGGAATGGGAAGCCTGTGGAGATCAGGCATTCGGACAGGCGGGTGCGCTTGCTCACGCGGATGCGGCGTTCGTTCAGGAATGCGCCACGGCCCTTGGTGGCTGTGAACAGGTCGTTGCGGGATGGGTCATAGATGACCGCTTGCTCGACCTTGCCGCGCACTGCCAGAGCAATGCTCACGCAATAGACCGGGAAGCCGTGGATGAAGTTGGTGGTGCCGTCGAGGGGATCGATGATCCAGACGAATTCGGAAGTGGGGGAGCCGTATTCCTTGCCCGATTCCTCGGCCAGGATGCCGTGCTGGGGATACGCTGTGAGCAGCGTCTCGATGATGGCTTTCTCGCTGGCCACGTCGACTTCTGTCACAAAATCATTGAGTTGTTTTTGTGAAACGCGCACGGCCTCAACGTCAAGGGCAGCGCGGTTGATGATGGCGCCAGCGGCGCGCGCAGCCTTGATGGCCACGTTAAGCATGGGGTGCAGATTAGTCGACATGGATTGTAGTGAGGAGCGTCGTCGGCTGGAGATCAGCCGTAAAGCGCCCGGCGATGCGGACGCGCGAAAGGCGTAATTCTATCGCGGACGCTCTGATTGCGCACGTGGGGCTGTCGGAGTGGGCATGTTGCGGGGTGGGTTTTCCTGCTGGTTTCACTCTGTGACAGGGGTGTTGGTAGTGTTGTTTGTGTGCATTTGTAAAGATCTCACCCCGTTGAACGATGTGGCGCGATTCACTGATTACCAATTGTGGTGATCCGGAGAATCTTCCATGCCCAGCACGCCTTTGCTTCCAAAATTGTCGCTTCAAAAAAAATCGACCCGCTCCTCGTTTTCTCATTCTTCCTCGCTTCCTTATTCCTCCCATCTTTCAGATCAGCGGCAGGGCGTGGCCACGCATTGGACTGGCGGTTTGCGCGTGGCCGTCAGCGTTTTGGTGGCTGCGGGCGTGCTTTCCTCTCTTTCGGCCTGCTCGCCGCGGGACGAGGGCGGCGGCGGTGGCGGCTCGGCCGCCAAGCCGGAGATGATGAGACACGAGGGGGTGCAAAATCTGAAGCAGCGGAGCAGCAGCGATTCGTCCAATCGCGCTCGGAAGGCGTCGGCAGAAATGGCGATCGCTGGCATCAGTCCCCGTGCTGCTTCCGCACCTGCACCGCGCTCGGCTGCGCAATCCGAGGCCGTGGCGGCAGCGGCTGAGGACTCCGATGCCGCGGCCACCGCGCGCTTTTTGGCGGTGCGCCACGAGATGGTGATTGAATCGCCCGCGCCAGATTTGGCCGGGCTGTGGAATGCCGTCAAGGCCCGCTGCGCGATGCTCGACTGTCAGGTGGAGGCCTCTGCGCTGGAGCGTGAGACCTCGCATTCGGAGGCCAGCGCCTACCTCACGATGCGGGTGAATCCGCGGGACTTTGCGGCGCTGACCGAGGCGTTGGGAGCCGACGCCAAGGTGTTGAATCATGAAACTTCCAGCGAAGACAAGACCAATGCGGTGATCGACGTGGAGGCGCAAATCAAGAACCGCAGCGAGTACCGCGACTCGTTGCGCGAGTTGCTGCGCGAGCGCGGGGTCAAGCGGACCTTGTCCGATCTGATCGAAATCCGCGACACGCTGTCGCAGGTGCAGGCCGAGATCGATGCCGCGCAGGCGCAGCGCAAGTCGCTGGAGCGCGAGACCGCCAAGCAGTTCGTGCGCATGCGGTTTCAGACTCCGCAGATCGTGTTGTCCGGCACCTACAGCCCGTGGCTGCAGACCTGGGAACAGGCCTGGGGTGCGCTGACCGGCAGCGCGCAGGGCATGGTCATCGCCGCTGCCGCCTTGCTGCCGTGGGTGCTTGCGCTGGGTGTCACTCTGCTGATCGTCGCCCCGCTTTTGCGCAGAAAGTGGCGTGCCGGCCGCGCGCCCAAGGTGCAAGCCGCCGTCAGCTGAGGAGGCGCTTGAAGGGTTGGTTGAGGCGGGTCGGGCAGGGTGGACGGCAAAGCGGCGACAATCGAGGGTTTCGCGCACTGCGCAGACCAGAACGTTTTGCCATCATGAAAACCCGCTTCATCCTCATCAATACCAGCCATGCAGGCAACGTGGGCGCGGCTGCGCGGGCGATCAAGACCATGGGGTTCGACGAACTCGTGCTGGTCGCTCCGCGCTGGCCCAACGTGCTGCGCAAGGAGGAAACCATCCAGCGCGCGAGCGGGGCGCTCGATGTGCTCGAGAACTGCCGCATCGTGGAGACGCTGGATGAGGCACTCGATGGCCTGAGCCACCTGTGCGCCACGGCGATGACGCCGCGCGACTTCGGTCCTCCCACGCGCACGCCGCGTGAGCATTTCGAGCTGCTGATGAGTGGCCAGCTCAACGCCGGAGCGGGCAACGCGGCCGATGTGTCCAACGTGCCCAATGCACCCAACGAAACCGGCGTGGGTTTTCTGTTTGGTTGCGAGCGTTTTGGCATGGCCAACGAAGACGTTTATCGCTGCAACGTGGCGCTGTCGATTCCTACCAATCCCCATTTCGGTTCGCTCAATCTGGCGTCTGCGGTGCAGGTGGTGGCCTATGACTGGCGCATGGCGCTCGGTGGCTACGGCGTGCAGGAAGCGACGCCGCCCGTGGACCGTGCCGATACCGCGCAGGTCGCCGGCATGCTCGCGCACTGGGAGCAGGCGCTGGCCGATATTGGCTTTCTGGACCCGGCCGCGCCCAAGAAGCTGATGCCGCGCCTAAACCAGTTATTCAATCGTGCGCAACTGACCCAGGAGGAAATCCACATCCTTCGCGGTGTTGCAAAAGCGATGATCCAGACCAGCGCTGCAAAACGCTAGACTGCAAATTCTTTTTTCACTTCGACATATTCATTTTTCATGCTTGACCGCCTGCGATCCGACATCCAGTGCATTCTTGACCGCGACCCCGCTGCCCGCAGCACCTGGGAAGTGATCACGTGCTATCCGGGCCTGCACGCCATCTGGCTGCATCGACCTGCGTACTGGTGCTGGAACCATGGACTCAAGTGGCCGGGCCGCTTCATCTCGCACTGCGCGCGCTGGCTCACCGGCATTGAAATTCACCCCGGCGCCAAGATCGGCGAACGGGTGTTCTTCGATCACGCGATGGGCGTGGTCGTGGGTGAGACCGCAGAAATTGGCGACGGCTGCACGATCTATCAGGGCGTGACGCTGGGCGGCACATCGCTGTACAAGGGCGCAAAACGCCATCCCACACTCGGCAAGGATGTGGTGGTGAGTGCCGGTGCGAAGGTGCTGGGCGGCTTTGAGGTGGGCGACGGCGCGAAGATCGGCAGCAATGCCGTGGTGATCAAGCCCGTGCCGGCCGGCGCGACCGCGGTGGGCATTCCTGCGCGCATCGTGCCGTCCAAGGCGGGGCAGAGCGCGGATGTGACCGATGCGCCTGTGGTGCCGGCATCGGCCACTGCAGCCACTTCAGCGTCCTCATCCGCATCCGCATCCGCGGCGCCGGCTCCGTGCAGCGATGAGCCTGCACAGTTCTCTGCCTACGGCATCACCTCGCAGCAGGACGATCCGCTCGCGCAAGCCCTGCGTGGCCTGATCGAGCACACGGCGGCGCAGGAGCGCCAGATCGCCTTGCTCTGGGCGAGCATCGAAAAGCTCAGCACGACGGCACCCAAGGAAGTGGGCGACTGCGTGCCCTGCGATGCTGCGACCCGCGAGAGTTTCGAGGCCGCAAAGCTGACCGACCTGGTCGGCAAGTAACACGGGCAGGGGCAGAACGGCGGCGGTCAGGACCTGACCGCAATCGCGTTCAGCTCCTCCAGATCCAGATTTTTCTGCAGCTCGCCGAGCGTGTGTTCGTCGATGTCGCCAGCGCGGTACAGCCGGATGAGTTCGGCGCGTGCCGCTGCGATGGCGGCCAGCACCACATCGAAATGCGCGTGGATCTTGGGCATGAGCGCTGCCTCCTGGCCGGCATAGTTGGTGTACGCGTTCGATCGCCGGGTGTATTGGTCGAGCAGCATCGGGTGAATCAGCTCACCGTTCTCGTCGTACGCCTGACTCTGCACCACCTCCAATTGCACCAGCATCAACCTGGCTTCGGCCTCGCTCATGGTCAGGCGCGCCTTGTCGGACTCCGGCGCGACGAGTCCGGTCCAGCGGATCAGCACGCCGAGCGTCGTTCCCTGCACCAGTACCGTTCCCAGAATCACGGCAAACGCGGCGACCAAGATGAAGTCGCGGCCGGGAAAGTCTGCGGGCAAGCTCAGTGCCAACGCGAGCGTGACCACGCCGCGCACGCCCGCCCATCCCAGCACCACCGCACCGCGCATGCCGAGCGGCGTGTAGCGTTTGATGCCGAGCATGCGGCACAGCAAGATCACGGCGTCTGACAGAAAAATCCAGAAGTACCGCGCCAGCAGCAAGGCCAGCACGATCAGCAGCACGGGGCCACCCATCTGCTCGATGACGACGCCAAAGCCTCCCACGCGGTCCACCACGCCGCGCAGCGACAGGCCGATCAGCATGAAGACGGCGGCCTCCATCAGGAAGATCATCACGGTCCAGAACGAGCTCCCGCGCATGCGGCCCGCCGCCGTGAACACCTTGAATTGAAAAGTGCCGCAGATCATTCCCGCCGTGACGGTGGCGATCACGCCCGAGACATGCAGCTTTTCGCCCAGAACGTAGGCGGCATAGGGTACGAGCAGCGCCGCGACGATGACCAGATACTCGTCGCGCAACTTGCGTCCGATGAGGACCCAGGCGGCACCCACCAGAATGCCGACGGCGATGCCGCCCACGGCCAGCAGCACAAAGGTTTCGAGGGCCGAGGCGGTGCTGAACGTCCCTGTCACCGTGGCGGCGACGGCAAAGCGGAACAGCACCAGACCACTCGCGTCATTCAGCAGGCTTTCGCCCTCGAGCAGCGTCAGCAGGCGGCGCGGCAGCTTGACTCGTTCCAACACCGCACGCGCGGCGATCGCATCAGGCGGCGACACGATCGCTCCCAGCGCGGCACAGGCCGCCCAGGGCAGGGAAGGAAACAGCCAATGCGTCACCGCGGCAACGACGATGGTGGTGAACAGCACCGCGCCCACGGCCAGCGACAGCACGCCAATCAGATGCCGCTTGAGGTAGCGCACCGAAATACCCCAGGCACCGTCGATCAGCAGCGGCGGCAGAAAAATCACAAGAATCAAATCGGGGTCGGGCGAGAAGTCCGGCAGCCCGGGAATGAACGCCACCGACGCACCGCCAATGAGCAGCGGCACGGCGGGCGGCAGGTCGAAGCGTTGCGCCAGAAAGAGCAGGGCGATGATCACCGGCAACATGCCGATCATCAGCTCGAAAAGCTGCAGGGCGTTCATGTGATTTTTATGGTTTGAAGTGGGTACGACCTTTTCTATGGTGATTATTGCTGTAATAGTTCAAATCATGCAGAGATTTTGCGGTTCATGCCTTCGTTGTCACCCACGCGTGTTGTGAAGGTCGGTGATGGACTCGTGACTTCCCCGGTGGAGAGGAGAGGTCAAAGCGCGATCCGAGAGGCGTTTGAACGATGTCGCCACGCGCCACGGCGGCGTTCCACCAGTCGTGAACAAACACTCTGCCCAACCGTCGGTGTTGATTCATTGAATGAGGATGGGGGAGCGCATGCGTCGTGTGCACATCATCCAGATCAATGAACGACCTCAGCGATCAGTCGCAAACGCGTTGCAGCAAACCACGCACTGTCGCATGGTGGACGCCGCAATCAGCGAATTCTCCGGAAGCCCGCTACCATTCTCCGAGAACGACCAACCAGAACATCAAGAGGATTTGGAGAGATGAACGTTACGCAAGCCATGCAGGAGCGCCGCTCTGTGCGCCATTTTTTGTCCCGCGTTCCCGCAGCGAAGGACGTGGAGAGTCTGGTGACCGACGCCGCCAAGGCGGCCTCCGGCGGAAATTTGCAGCCGTGGCGTGTGATTGCGCTGGCCGGTGATTCGCTCAAGCAGCTGACCGATGCCGTGGCCACCGCGCGGCCGATGGATGACGATGTCGCGGCGCATATGTCGTATCCGCCGAGCCTGTGGGAGCCTTATCGCTCGCGGCGTTTCAAGAACGGCGAGGACCTTTACAAGACCATCGACATCGGGCGCGAGGACAAGACGGCGCGTCTGGAGCAGATGGCCAAGAATGGGATGTTCTTTGGAGCGCCGGTGGGCGTGATCGTGCTGGTGGATGAGCGCATGGGGTATGCGCAGTGGGTGGACTTGGGGATTTATCTGCAGTCGTTCATGTTGCTGGCGACCGAGCGTGGCATGGCGACCTGTGCGCAGGGGTACTGGCGCCGGTTTCGGGATACCGTCGAGGCGCAGTTGGAGGTGCAGGAGCCGTACCGCGTGGCCTACGGCATCGCCCTGGGGTACGAAGATGTCAATGCCCCCATCAACAATCTGCGCGCAGACCGAGCCCCCACAGAAGAGTGGTCCCAACTGCGCGGCTTTGCTTGACGTTTTTTTTGTGGATCTTCCGGGGCTGGAGTGAGCCCTGTGACGGACTTTTTGCCTGTGCTTTGGTTGGCAGTCTTCGTTTTGAGATGACGATATAGGGCCCTATGCGT
>CALMCS010000713.1 GCA_937862875.1 uncultured Comamonadaceae bacterium | reverse complement strand
GCCTGCGAGTGATGACGCCGGATGGGTACCCCGTCTATGCCAGCTCCCCGATGTACCCAGGCGCGGAGATCGCAACTTGCCACTCTGGGGTGACGCTCGCTTCATTCCACGCTGGCCCCTACGCGCAGGCATTGGCCAGCGGCCGTCATCTCCAGACTCTCAATGCCTTTCCTCTCGAGCGATTCAATGTTTCGAAAAATCAGTCCCCCCAGCACACCACCGCTGACGCTCACCATTGATGGGAAGTCAGTCACTGCCGAGCGCGGTGAAACGGTGGCATCCGTGATGATGCGTCAGGCGAACCCCAGCTGCCGCCACACGCCCGTTCACGGCAGTTCGCGTGCACCGTTTTGCATGATGGGCGTGTGCTTCGACTGCCTGGCAATCGTCGACGGTGCGTCGTCAACTCAGACCTGCCTGGTCCCGGTCGCCGAAGGCATGTGCGTTGAGCGTCAACTCGGCCGGCCGAAGGTGGCGTCATGAGATCCTGTGATGCGGTGGTGGTGGGCGCGGGCCCGGCCGGAATGAGGGCAGCGATTGGGCTGCGGGCTCATGGCCTTTCCGTTCTGGTCGTCGACGAGCAGCCAGCGCCTGGCGGACAGATCTGGCGTGCTGTAGAGGCGGTGGCACCAACGACTACTGGCGCCCTGTTGGGCGAGGAGTACCTTGCCGGAGCCGAGCTCGCCTCGCGTTTTCGATCCTGTGGTGCGAGCTATGAGCCTGAGACCAGGGTTTGGCAGGTCGAGTCCGAATGGAAGGTCTACATGACCCGCAGGGGTCAGGCGGAATTGGTGGAAACTGGCCATGTGATCTTGGCCATGGGCGCGCAGGAGCGACCCGCGCCATTCCCGGGCTGGACTTTGCCTGGTGTCATGACCGTCGGATCGGCCCAGATTCTGCTCAAGACATCGCGACAAATCCCCTCGGAGCCCGTATGGGTCGTTGGCAGCGGGCCGCTATCCTCGCTTTACATGGCTCAATTGATCCGAGCTGGAGGCAAGATCGCCGGGTGGTTGGATACGTCGCCCGCTGGCGGCTGGCGCCGTGCGTTGCCTTGGATCGGTGCGGCCATGGCCAGCTCCAAGGACCTCCTCAAGGGGTTGGCCTGGATGAGGGAACTTCAAGCCGCCGGAGTCAAACGCGTGCGCGGTGTCACGGCTGTTCGCGCCCTGGGCCAGGATCGTTTGCAGGAGATTGAATACATCCAGGCCAATGGCAAGACCATGCGCGTGCCGGCCAGCTTGCTTCTGTCCCATGAAGGCGTCGTGCCTTCGATTCACATGACGCAGGCGCTCGGGTGTGACCACGAATGGAGCTCGCAGCAGGCGTGTCTGGCGCCGGTTCTCGACGAATGGGGACAAACCGACAAGCCAGGCATTTACGTGGCAGGCGACGGCGCTGGGATTGGCGGCGCCTATGCAGCCTGCGTACGTGGGGAGCTGGTGGCACTTGGAGTGGCTCAGCG
>CALMCS010000712.1 GCA_937862875.1 uncultured Comamonadaceae bacterium | reverse complement strand
CGTCTTCAAGACGGCCCAGATGATGGGCCTGCCCATCAAGCTGCATGCCGAGCACAGCATTGCCCAGCGCAGCCGCCTCGCCGCGCAGACTCAGGAAGATGTGAGCGCGCTGGTCATGCAGCATCTGAGCGAGGGCGTGCTGGTGATGGACCGCCAGGACATGGTGCGGCTCGTCAACCCGTCCGCCCGCCTGTTGCTCGGCGACGCCGCCCCGTCCAGCATGCCGTTCGAGCTGCGCCCGCTGACCAACTGGCATCCGCTGCTCGCGCTGGTGCGCCAGACCTTCGACACCGCGACCCAGCAATCGGCCGACATCGACATCACGCAACCCGGCCACAGCCCCATGGGTTTGCGCGCCCGCACCTGGTTGACCACCCAGCATCCCAAGTTGGGCAACGCCAGCAACAGCAGCAATAGCAGTTCTGGTGACTCCGACGATCCGCTGTGCGTGGTGTTCCTGCAGGATCTGCGCGAGATGGAAGCGCGCCTGCGCACCGAAAAGCTCGCCGCCATGGGCCGCATGTCCGCCGCCGTGGCACACGAAATCCGCAACCCGCTGGCCGCGATCATGCAGGCCAACGCTTTGCTCGAAGAAGAACTCGTCGACCCGGTGCAACTGCGCCTGAGCAGGATGGTGCAGCAAAACGCCGAGCGCCTGACCCGCATCACCGAGGAGGTGCTGGACATTGCGCGCGTGCGCCATCAAATAGACAACGCACCGTCGGCCACCATTCCGCTGGACGAGTCGATCTCCCAGATCTTTCTGGATTGGCAGACCCAGGACCCGAAGCGCCGCGTCGCTTTGTTGGCGCTCGGTGCCAACGACACGCAGGTGAACTTTGACCTCGACCATCTGCGCCGCGTGATGGTCAACCTGATGGACAATGCACTGCGCTATATGAGTGCACAGCCCGATGCGCTGGCCATACAGAGCGGCGTCACGGCCGATGGCCTGGTGTTCGTACAGGTCTGGAGCGATGGAGCGCCGCTGGAAAAATCGGTGGCACAACATCTGTTCGAGCCGTTCTTCTCGTCCGAAAGCCGCTCCAGCGGCCTGGGTCTCTATATTTGCCGCGAGCTGTGCAGCCGCCACGGAGCGTCGATCCGCTACCAGCGCATGAGCCTGCCCCTGCAACGTGGCGTCATCGAGGGCAACGCGTTCATCGTCACCTTCCGCAAAACTTTGCGGTTGCCGGGAACGCCGTCCCTTTTTGACACAATCATGGTTTGAAACTTCAACGCACACATGCCTGCATACGCCGCATCCATTCTTGTCATTGATGATGAACCCGATCTGCGCACCCTCTACGAGCTGACCTTGCTGCGCGAGGGTTATCGGGTGGAGACCGCAGGCTCCGTGGAAGAAGCACGCCAGCAATTGCGCGTTCAGCAATTCGATGTGGTGATCTCCGACATGCGCCTGCCCGATGGCTACGGCATGGAGGTGCTGGCATTTCTGCGGGAAGCGCAGCGCAGCGAGCGCTGCATCGTCATGACCGCCTATGGCTCCGCCGAGAACGCGGTGGAGGCGCTGCGCGGCGGCGCGTTCGACTACCTCACCAAACCCGTCGACCTCAAACAATTCCGCTCGGTCGTGGCATCCGCCGTGCAAGGCACCGGCGCGGTCCCGACGCCCGGAGCCAGCCGCCCCGCCGCGACCTCGACCGCCAGCCAGCGCAGTGCCGCCGGCCCGAACGATGGCGAGTCGCAAGGGCAAGCCGCACACCTCTCGTCCCCGGTACTCCAGCAATTGATTGGCGACTCCGAGACCATGCGCAACGTGAAGCAGCGCATCGCCAAGGTCGCTCGCAGCATGGC
>CALMCS010000711.1 GCA_937862875.1 uncultured Comamonadaceae bacterium | reverse complement strand
TCCCCGTCGAAGTCGAAAAACTCAAGCAGATACTGGGCCCGTGCAGGCACACGCACACGAAGTACAACAATATCTACACATGGGACGACATCGGCGTGACGGCGTCCTCCGAACAAGGAGTCGCCGCGCACGCGATACTCATTGACCTGACGAAGAAAGACTACGCTTTCAGTCCCACACAAACCTTCGCCGGCACGGTCACCCTCCACGGTGAAGACATCATTGCCTACCGCACCGCGCACAAGAGCCAGTTGGTTCGCAGCTTCAAGGCGGACACCGGCAAGTCGTTTCTACTGGACAGGCACAAGGTCTGGTTTGATCTAAAAAACGGCGTTGTGGAGTCCCTCGAATTGTCAGGCATCGGCCCGGATGACAAGCCAACCATGCCACCAGAGCCCGCGCCTGTCGATGAGAAATACAAACCCCTCGAGTCGCAGACCAAGCAATGGATCGCGGCGGTCACTCGCATCGTTTCACCAGACAACCGCTTCTACAACCTGACTCACGGAATCACCAAAGAAGCCATTGCGGACCATTCGCAAATCGAAGACGGTCCAGCAATTCCTGATGAGCTCGTCAATTTCTACAAGGTATGCAACGTCGATTACGACCCCGTGACCTCGGC
The DNA here is from genome assembly GCA_937862875.1 of uncultured Comamonadaceae bacterium. Taxonomy (GTDB): domain Bacteria; phylum Pseudomonadota; class Gammaproteobacteria; order Burkholderiales; family Burkholderiaceae_C; genus Diaphorobacter_A. Next base: position 2,939 of record CALMCS010000711.1, on the reverse strand, counting down.
ATTCAGCTTTCGCGCCAACAACTTTGACTACTGCCTGATCCCGTTCGACGACATAGCGAAGGCGTGGAAAGGCATTCAAGATCTGCAATTTGGCGACGCCGTGGAGGCCTCATTGCTGGAAGGCTATACAAAGCGCATCAAGACTGACGACTACGCCAATCCACGGTGGATCCCGTTTGCCGATGGCTTCAACGGGGACTATCTGGTGTTCGATACCGATCCCGGGGCCGAGGGTACGTATGGGCAGATCATCGAGCTGCAAAACGAGTCGTGGTCACGCGATGTGGTTGCAGACTCGTTGATGGATCTTTTGAAGGGCGACATCGCGCTGCTGGATGGCGGTGGGGCTGGGAGATTCGATTTCATTTTGGAGACTGGGTCGGACTGACCCCGTGCGTCGGCGAGACAAGGAACAAGAGGCACTTACAACACCGCCTCCAACCCCTTCCTCTCCAGCAAGTCGAGCAACTTCACCGAAGGCCCGCTCGGCCTCTTCGCCCCGACCTCCCATTGCCGCACGGTCAAGAGGCTCGTATTGAGCACCATCGCCAACACCGCCTGGCTCAGATTCAGCTGAGCACGCAGCGCGCGGATGCGGCTGCTGTCGAATGGCGGAATGGGCTTCATGCACAGCGTGTCGTACTGTTGCATCCGGTACTTGTCGATCAGGCCAAGTGAGTACAAATCGAAAGCCGTTTCCTGAACAGCTTCGCGGATTCTGCGTAGAGGTTTTGCTTTGGTGTACATGATCCAACGGGTGCGATGCGCTGTTGTGATACCGAAAAGTCATGCAGGAATGAGGCATCTCAGACAACTGCGACGAAGGCTCGTTCAAACAGCGAAATTGCTATGGCCGTCAGCATGCTCTTGCTGAAATCCTCTCGCCACACTCCAACACTCACAGTCGCTCCACCTCGCTTCGCAGTAAGCGAGATAATGAATTTCCGCCCGCCGCCTTCGGCATCCAGGCTTATCGCCAAGCCAACCCAAGCCTGACTCGCTCCTCGCATGTCGACCACTGACCCCACGCCCGACACGTCGGACGAAGCCTTCTCCCTCAAGCGCATCGCCATCCCGGCCTTCGGCCCGTCGCTGCTGTTCGGCATCGGCGAAGGTGCGATCCTTCCCATCGCTCCCTTGATGGCCAAAGACCTGGGCGCATCGGTCTCGATGGCCGCGCTGATCGTGGCGATGATCAGCATTGGCTCGCTGCTCAACAACATTCCCGCGTCGGTCATCACGATCCGCTGGGGCGAGCGCTGGGCGATTGTGGTGGCTGGAATCTGGAGCGCTCTGGGCATGGCGCTGTGCGTGTTCACCTCGCACCTTGGCTTGTTCGCGCTGGGCTGCCTCATGGTGGGCATGTCGCAGGCGGTCTACAACCTGGCGCGCCAGAGCTATATGACGGAGGCCGTCCCCGTCGCGTATCGCGCCCGGGCGCTTTCCACCTTGGGTGGGGTGATGCGCATCGGGATGTTCATCGGCCCATTTCTGGGCGCTGCGGTCGTGCATTGGTTTGGTTTGTCTGCCGCGTACGCCGTGGGCATCGCGGGCGTACTGGGCGCGGCTGCGGTTGGCGCGCGCGTTCCTGATTTGAAGCCACCGCCACTGCCCGAGGGCCAGACGCCGCCCGCCTCCACCACGATCATGTCCACGCTCCGAGATCACCGCCGCGTGTTTCTCACGCTGGGCTTGGGCGTACTCTTGGTGAGTGCTGTGCGCGCATCGCGGCAGGTGGTGATTCCGCTGTGGGCCGATCACCTCGCATTGGCGCCTGCGGTCGCTTCGCTGATCTATGGATTGGCGGGCGGCATCGACATGCTGGTGTTCTACCCCGCCGGCAAAGTGATGGACCAAAAGGGCCGTCGCTGGGTGGCCGTTCCCTCGATGGTCATCATGGGCACGGCCCTCATTCTGATGCCGTTCACGAGCGGCTTCACGTCGCTGCTGATCGCCTCCCTCGCGATTGGTTTCGGCAACGGCATAGGCTCGGGAATGATCATGACCCTGGGCGCAGACCATGCACCGCGCCATGGGCGCCAGCACTTTCTGGGCGTGTGGCGTTTGTTGTCCGACATCGGCTCTTCCGTGGGGCCGGCGCTGCTGTCGTTTCTGGCGGCCACTTTCTCGCTGGCCGCGGGGATCGGCGTGACTGGCTTGATTGCGTTTGCTGCGGCGGGCGCGCTGGCACATTGGATTCCGGGCCGCAAGCCGCACTAGGGCCACGACTTTTACAGTCAGACCCGATCCATCACACCTCTTTCGGATTGACCAACGATGTGAGCACGTGGTCCGCCCACGCGCCGTTGATTTTCAGATACGACCGCGCGATGCCTTCGCGCTCGAAACCCAGCGCGTCCAGTAGCTTGGCACTGCGCGCATTTTCAGGTCGGTAAGCCGCCATGATGCGGTGCAAGCCTTGCGTTTCAAACATGTGCGGAATGGCAGTCGACAAACACTCGCGCATCAACCCCTGGCCTTCGAACTGCCGATCCAGCGAGAAGCCCAGATGGCAGGCCTGAAACGATCCGCGAACGATGTTGGTGAAGTTGCAGTCCCCCACCAGTTGTCCGCCCTCCTTCATGAACAGCAACAAATACAGCGCGCTCTGCGCCGTGGTCCGCTGCTCCATCATTTCCAATCGATTGGTGGTGGAAGTCAAGGTATAGAACGCACTCTGCCGCAACGGCTCCCACGGTTGGAAATGGTCGCGATTGGCCACGCCATACTCCTGCAGCGCCCGCGCATGGCGGCGGCTCGCTAACAGAATGCTCAAGCGCTCAGACTGCAATCCCTGCGCAGGAAATTTCGGAATGTGGTTCATCGATGATGGAGCTGAGCGAGTTTTTTCTTTGGCATTGTTTGTCTCCTGTACAAGAGGTCCTTTGTCCATTCGTGTGAAAGTCTCGCAGCCAAGAACTGCCTGATGTCAGTAGGGA
>CALMCS010000710.1 GCA_937862875.1 uncultured Comamonadaceae bacterium | reverse complement strand
CATCGCAACAACGCATAGGGCCCTATATCGTCATCTCAAAACGAAAACTCTAAAATCAGGCGCACAAGTTAAGTTCGGCAGAGAATGAGTTCAAGCGCCCCCGAGAATCGGTGTTGAACCCCAAAAATGTGCAGGGTGCGAGGCGCATCCACAACGCGCTCGGGTAATCCCTGCTTACTCTATGGTGGCATCCTGAGACATGCTCCGAGCCTATGAGTCAGGAAGTCTCGCTGCATCAACGCCGCCGTCCCCCCACCATCCATGAATTGGATGCCATTCCGTGGTTACGCCTTTTGAATTCCCATGAACGCGAACGCGCCATGGGTGCGTTGCTCGTGAGCGATGCACAGCGCGGCGACTATGTCTGCCGCGTCGGTCGCCCCGTCACCTACTGGTTTGGTCTGGTCGAAGGCCTGCTCAAGATGAGCGCCGACAACGCCGACGGCCTCACCATGACCTTCACCGGTGTGCCGCCCGGCGGCTGGTTTGGTGAAGGCACGGTGATGAAGCGCGAGCCCTATCGCTACAACATTCAGGCGCTGCGCCGCAGTCTGGTGGCCGGTCTGCCGATCGAAACCTTTCATTGGCTGCTCGATCACTCGATCGGTTTCAACCGCTTTGTGATGAACCAGCTCAACGAACGTTTGGCCCAGTTCATCGCGGCCCGCGAGATCGACCGCATGGCCAATCCCGACGTGCGCGTGGCGCGCAGTCTGGCGGCGCTGTTCAATCCCGTGCTGTATCCCGGCGTGGGCGAGATTCTGCGCATCACGCAGCAAGAGCTGGCCTATATCGTCGGCCTGTCGCGCCAACGCGTGAACGAGGCACTGGCTGCGCTGGAGGAACACCAGGCCATCAGCGTCGAATACGGCGGTGTCCGCGTGCTGGATTTGCAGGCGCTGCGCACCAGCATGTTCACGCAGGCGGTGGCCGACAACGCCGCAGGCGGGCGACGCGGGCGCAAGGGCGGCGCGCATTCGCCGGCGGGTTTCAACAACGATGTGGTCGACGCCTCGGGCGCATCGGTGCAAATCGCCTGAGCTGTCCCCCAAAATGACGGGCCGAGGGCGAGAGTCAATGCGCCCAAAGTTGTTTTGGGGCCTTTGCTTTCCTTGATCACCCCCGGGGCTTGAGACAATACGCCCATGCCCGATAAGCCATCCAAACAAAATCCCGCCGCAGACAACGCATCTGCAGCGGCCCGCCCACGTCTTGCGCTCAAGCGTGCAGCGGACAATACCGGCGCGCCCACAAGCCGCGCAAAACCCGTTCCCGCCAATAAACCGGTCTACCCCAAGCCCCGCGGAAACACGTGGACAGCGGCCAGCAATCCCGAAGAAGCGGCGGCACAGCGCGCCATTCCCGTGCGCCAGGCGCCTCCAGTGGTCCCCAAGGGCCCCTCGGACAGCGTGCGCCTGAACAAGCGCATGGCCGATCTGGGCATGTGCTCACGCCGCGAGGCCGACGACTGGATCGACCAGGGCTGGGTCCGCGTCAACGGCGAAATCGCGGAAATGGGCGTGCAAGTGCTGCCCACCGACCGCATCGACGTGGACCGCGCGGCCCAGGGCCATCAAGAACAGCAGGTCACGATCATCATCAACAAGCCCATGGGCTATGTGAGTGGTCAGGCCGAAGACGGCCACACGCCGGCCGTCGCGCTGATCAACCCGCGCACCCGCTGGCGCGACGACACCAGCCGCACCCGCTTCACCCCGGGTCAACTGCGCGGTCTGGCACCCTGCGGACGCCTGGACATTGACTCCATCGGCTTGTTGGTACTCACTCAGGACGGCCGCGTGGCGCGCCACCTGATCGGTGAAGACTCGGAAGTCGACAAGGAATACCTGGTGCGCGTGATCTATGACGATCGCGAAAAAGACGTGCGCTCGGTGTTCCCGGAAGAAAAACTGGCACTGCTGAACCACGGCCTGTCGCTCGACGGCCAGCCACTCAAGCCCGCCAAGGTTGATTGGCAGAATCCGGAACAGCTGCGTTTTGTGCTGATGGAAGGCAAGAAGCGCCAGATCCGCCGCATGTGCGAGCAGGTGGGGTTGAAGGTCGTCGGTCTGAAGCGCATTCGCATCGGCAACGTCACGCTGGGCAACCTGCCGGTGGGGGAATGGCGTTATTTGGGTGTGAACGAACGGTTCTGAGGCCGTTGGTTCAGTAGGTCACTGTGACTTGAACGCTGTCCGAGTACGCTCCCGGCGTAGCGTTCAAGTTGGCAGGTACTCGGCCATAGACGGTTTGGTTTTGCACCGCGCCGTTTCCCGTTCCCGCTTTGTTGTTGTTGGTTTGGTTGCCCCATGGAATGGTGCGGCCCGCATCCTGAAACAGAGAATAAGCGACGGTTTCAGATCCGCCCGCAACGTATTTGAGCGCTCCTACGCCTGAGGTACTGTTGTTGGACGGAGTGAGGTTGATCTTGTAGGACGCCAAATTCGTGCATTGCACTCTGATATCGGTGGCCGCATCGCGCTGCGTGTCTCCGAAGCCGGCCACGTCGGCGAATTTCATGGGATCGCTCGTCAACACCTGACAGAACGGCTGGACCGTGCCGCTCACCGTGAAGGGAAACGTTCCTGAGGCATTGGTGAGGTTCGAACAGTTCGAAGGGGTGCTATTCGATGACACGGAAGGCGATACCGTCACCATGGCGTTGTTGCCGTTGAAGTTGCTGCTGTAGGTCCCCGAGGAAATCGAAGAAGTCGATGACTGCATGGGGATCGTGAACTGCAGGGGCACGACTACGGTCGAGCTGCTGCCTCCAAATCCCGGGACGAGGATGTTGCTCAGCAAGATGGGCGAGGGCTGCGAAGGGGAACCCACAAAGGTGCCGAATTGATCGTAGATCTGAAAGTTGATCAAACCGAAAGTCGGCGAGCCGTTCAGTCCCAGTTGACGGGGGTTCCAACTGTTGCTGACGGAGCCGGTTCCGATGGACAGGCAGGCGTTCACTTTTCGGTTTCCGAGGTACCAATCCCAGAAGTCGCTGGAGCAAGTGACGCGGACGGAGCCTGAGGTGGACGTGCTTCCCTGCCACGGCACGATATTGTTGAACGCGACGTCATTCATCGTGGCGGAACATGAGACTTCCGCATTCGCATCTTGCTGTACGGAAAAAGTGCAGATGACTACCAGCGCCACGGTTGCGAATGCCTGTTTCCAGTTAGTCAGGGGCATGATTCCAGTCCTCATGGTCGACAGACGAGCGGGCCGATGACGGGCACCTCGTTGGGTTGGGATCCAGGCCAGTCCAGCATCACCTTGCAGCTGGAGCCATCCGGCAGATACACCGTCAAGCGGTTGCGCTGTTCGAGCGTGTCAAAAAACGTTGCGCCGTCATAGCCTACAACGCTGTTCTGTCTGCTTGCGTTGTCGGTCGGCGCGGCGTCCGGGTTGGAGGCTACGACGATGCTGCCCACCGGCAGCGGTTTGCCATCGGCACCATGCAACAGGATGGTGGCCGAGCGGACGGAGACGAGATTGAATTTCACCAACACGCCCGCGCGATCGGTCGGCGTGACTTGCTGGTCTACGGCCGGCACGCGAATCTGCGCAGGCAGGCCCATGGCGTCAATCGACACTTTGTTTTCGCGATATGCACCCAATTGTGGAACCAGCATCACACCATTGCTGTTGGTCTCGCCGATCACGATGTTCTCGCGTTTGACGGGGACCTTCGCAACGCCGTTGGTGCTGACTACCGCGAAGCTGTCGTAGATTCGGCGGCTGGCGAAGACATTTCCGTCCATCACGACCAACGCACCGCTGGCGCCAAGCCCGCCGGAAGTCGTGCTGCCGGAGTGCGCCACTTGCGCGTTCGCTTCGAAGCTTCGACCAATGTAGTCGACCTGACCTTGGGCATTGCTGTGACCGTCACCACCGCTGCTTTGCGCGATGGCTTTCCAACCCCAACCGCCGTCACTCGGCGCGCGTTGATCGGCGCTGACTGCCAAGCGGTTTTCGCCGTTCTGGCGCGAAACGGAGGTGCCGAGATTCAGGCGTCCATCGAGATACCAGTTCAGCAGAAGCTGCACGCTGCTTTGCTTGCTGTTATCGAGATTGCGGTTGTAGTTCACACTGACGAAGCTGCGCGATCCGAGCGAGCGGCTCCAACTGGCTGTTGCGTAACGCTGGGCTTTGTCACCGTAGTTGCGTAGATAAAGCAAGCCTGCGTTGAATGCGCCGAGGTC
>CALMCS010000709.1 GCA_937862875.1 uncultured Comamonadaceae bacterium | reverse complement strand
CCTTGCTGCCATCCGTGCAGGCACGCCTTGAAAAGCCGTATCCCGAAGTTCGGATGTCGGTACGCGAAATGCAGGCGGTAGATTTCTACGCAAATGTGCGGCTGGGCGATGCGAATTTCGGTGTCCCACTTGGACCAGAAAGCTCCGAGTTCGATTTCGAGACTTTGTCGACCGAGGATATCTTTGCGTTCATGCCTGCGAGCATGCGAGATGGGGCATTTCAACTTTTCACTGGTTGAAAAACAAGAAATTCCAGATTGCACGAAACAATGCCACCTTCTATCGTTTCATCCATTGAGAGACTATGCGACTTGAAGCAGTCGCAGTGCGCGTCACAACGCAATTTGTCCATCGAACTTACAGGGTGCCACCACTTTCACTATGAACAAAACGATTGCTGCATTCGAGCAAACTCCGCGGCGCCAGATGCCTGCGCCGCACCCCAATCCAAGCCGGCCACAATATCAAATGCCTGCAGGAGCATGTGACGCGCATTGTCACGTGATGGGCCCGGTGGCTCAGTTCCCATACTCGAACAAGAGAACTTATGATGCGCCGGATGCACCTCCTCAAAAATTGCGCGAACTCCACGCTCATTTGGGAATAGATCGCGCGGTACTGGTTCAGGCCAGTATTCATGGCCACGATAACAGTTCCATGCTACATGCGATTGAGCAGTCACCAAGTTCCTACCGTGGTGTGGCCATGGTTCCACCAACGATTGGCAATGCGGAACTCAGTCAACTGCATAGAGCAGGGGTGCGCGCGATCCGATACAACTTTGTGCGCCGACTCGGCGGTGCGCCGGATCTAGACGCCGTACGCTCTGTTGCCAGGCGCATAAAGTCGTTTGGCTGGCATCTGGTGCTGCACTTTGATCCTCAGGATTTGCCTGTGTATCGAGCGTTTCTTGATGAGCTTCCCATTCCCTATTGCATTGACCATATGGGCCGTGTACTTGCGGAAGAAGGAGACGATCAAGCGCCCTTCAATTCACTCTTGGAATTGATGAAGGACGAGCGCGTCTGGGTCAAAGTCAGTGGCGCAGAACGAACCTCCCACATGCTTTCCAGTGGCACCGGCCTACCGTTTGAGGATGCCGTTCCCTTT
>CALMCS010000708.1 GCA_937862875.1 uncultured Comamonadaceae bacterium | reverse complement strand
GAGGTTGGGCAGCTTCTGCAGTGTGCTGCGCCATTCGGGGGCAATTTCCTTGGAGGAACTGATCCCCGAATATCCCACCAACTTGTCGGCAAGCCCCAGAAAGAGAAACATCTCGGTGATGTTCACGTCATGGGTGACGGCTCTCTGGGGAATGCTTGTATAGGTTTGCGGTTTGCCGCAGACGTTGATCGTGACCGGTGCCAGCGCTCCGCCCTCGCGCGCCGAGCGAGAGGAGGGTGTTGTCGTCTGGGCCAGGCAGGCATGAAAGCCGCCGCTCAACATCAGGGCCCCCGCGGCCAGCCAGCCGATGGAGAGGGGGCGCAGCATGGCCGCACCGCGTGTGCCGTGGGTTGGCCCTGTACTCATCGCGCTCATGGCATTTGCTCGTTCTTCATGGGGTCAGAAACGGAACTGGCTGGTCAGTTCAAAGCTGCGACCCGGAGCCAGCAGCCACTGTTCGGACGAATAGGCGGAGCTGGCGTAGACGCGGTCGGTGAGGTTGCGAACGGCCAGATTCACCGAGGTCTTGGGATTCACGTCCCAGCGCACGACGAGGTCTGCCACGGTGTAGGAGGGCAGCTTCGAGGTGTTCGTGTTGGCGTTGTCGCCGTACTGGTCGCCCACATGGCGCATGCCGAGCGAGGTCTGCCATGCGCCGCTGCGGTAGTGGCCCCACAGATTGGCGGTCACGCGGGGCACGTTGGTGGGTCGATTGCCGGCGCGATTGATGCCGGTACTGCCTTCGAGCAGCTCGTCGAATTTTGCGCGGACGTAGGCCACGTTGCCGTCAAAGCGCAGACCCTTGCTGACCTGGTATGCGCCGCTGACCTCGACGCCGCGCGACGACTGTTGGCCGCCCTGAATCGACAGGGCCGGACGCTGTGGATCGCGCGTGATGATGTTCTTCTTGTCGATGTCGAATGCGGCGACGGTGAACTCACCCTGCTCATTCGGCAGTTGTTGCTTCCAGCCGATTTCGGCCTGGCGGCCCTGGGTCAGGCGGTAGGTGGTTTGCGTGGCGGAGAGCGAGAGCAGGCTGCCGACCGGGTCGTGACCGCGACTGACCTGCGCGTAGACGTTGGCGAGCGGCGTGATGCGATGCGTGAGACCCAGGCGCCAGGAGGTGCCGGCCAGATCGACACCGGCCTTGGCGTTGCTGAGCAGGTCGGTGCGGTTGAAATCGTAGAAGTCCCGGCGCATGCCGGCCATCACGATCCACTTGGCGTTGATGCTCCATGCGTCTTCGAGATAGAACGCGTTCTGCTTGAGTTGGGTGGCGGAGCGCGCCAGATACGGATCGGGGCTGGTCCAATAGCCGTGATCCGGATTCACGGCGTCCACGACCGTGGTGGGCGTGCCGTAGGGCGAGTTGCTCGAGGTTCTGAACTTGGCCTCGGAGGTGTCCCAGCCCGCGGAGATTTTGTGATCGCCGGGGGAGAGGCTTACGCGCAGGCGATTGCCCGTTTGCTGGAGCTTGTGGCCGATTTCCAGATAGTCGTCGCGCGCCACGGTCGAGCTCGTGGAGTCGTAACTGTAGGCTTCAATGTTGCGCCAGTGGCGGTCCGCCTTGAAGTGGTACAGCTCGTTGTGGAGTGTGAGCAGATCGTTGATCTTCCACTCGGCCTTGGCGCGCAGGCGCTTGTCTTCGTAGTGAACATCGCTGTCCGATACGTTGTAGTTGTACTTGCCGAGCGAGCGCACGATGCGACCATTTTCGACGGGCGTGCCGAAGTAGCGGCTCGCCTTGTTGTCGCTGATGTCGGCCGTCAGGTCGAAGCGCAGATTCGAGGCGGGCTGCCAGCGCAAGCTGGTCATCAGCTTCTGGCTTTGGGGGTTGTCGAGTGCCCGCTCACCGTCGGTGCGCTCACCGTAGGCGTCGATGCGGTAGGTGAGGGTATCGCTGATGGCACCCGTGGTGCCCACGCCAAGGCGCACCTGACCATGGCTTCCCGCGCCGATCAGCACGTCGCTGGAGCGCTCGCTGCTCGGTGCCTTGCGCACGGCGTTGATGGTGGCGCCCATCGTGCCGCTGCCATACATCAGCGAGCCGGGTCCGCGCAGCACGTCGAAACGTTCATAGCCCCAGATGCTGTTGGGATAATTCAGTGTGCCGGCGGCTACGCCCAGCGTTTGACCGTCTTCGGCAACGCCCACCGAATTCACGCCGGTGAAGCCGCGGCTCGAGAACGACAGACCGCCATTGCCCGGTTGGCTGTTGACACTCAGACCCACCGTGCGGGTGACGGCGTTGGTGACCGCGAAGTCGCCGCGTTCCTGGCTTTGTTCCGAGGACACGCTCGACAGACTCGCGGGCAGGTCCTGCGTGCTGATGTCCACAGTGGCACCGGAGGTGGCCTTGTTCTTCAAGCCCAGATCAGTGTCCGCGTGGCGCGTGGCCTCGACGGAGACCTCGGGCAAGGTGCTGGGAGCCTGGGCGCAGGCTGCACCCGTTGCCAGCATCAGCGCACAGGCCTGTGCGACGGATCGAAGAAGAAAAAGAGGGGATTGCGCGCCGGTGGATGGGTGCGCTTGACGATGGTATGTGAGCATTTCAGCAAAAGGCTTTCACTGCCTGATGAGAGAGCCACCCACACAAATCTGCGCACCAAAGTAGAAAGGCCTGAGCGCGCAAACACTCGTATGAAGGCCATCTACACCCCGCAGACAGTCGTGAAAAAAAACGCGCGCCAGTGCGCACGCCGCGACATCAGAAGGCCGGTCTCCGGGCTCGCAGTTGATGGGGAATGGATCGCTGAAGGCCCGTGAGGCCAAG
>CALMCS010000707.1 GCA_937862875.1 uncultured Comamonadaceae bacterium | reverse complement strand
AATCGAAGCGGACGCTCAGCGCAGAGTTAACCGGGCAACGACGGAGGACGCCGTGCCTGCGAGGTGCAAGATAGACAGTGACCGTCCCGTGAACAAGGTGGCCAGCTGTTGGCGTTCCGGTAGAACGACCTGTCAGGCCTCATTCTTTGGCACCAGAATGGCGGCGCTGGTGTAGCCGAGATCGAACTTCATGAGCGGCCCGGTGCCGTACTTCTGCTGCAGATACTCCAAGAGAGGGCCCTCATGCTTTCTGTCGAGTGCTGCATCGAGGACGAAGGCCGTTCCCTCGGCTTCAAGAGACTCCGGATCTTCGACCGCCGTTCCGAACGGCGTCAGTACCGGTGAGTTGCGCAGGACTTGGAAACGAGGAGACAGCGAGTTCAAGCAGAGTTTTGCCGATATGGACCGGCCATCAGTGTGGGCAACAACAGCGCCGTCGATCACCTCTGCGCGACGGAAAAAGTCCGAATGGCGAAAGTAGTAGCAGCGTCTGTAGCCTGAGGCGCTCATCTCGAGGATATTGGTGCGCCCATACAGGGTAGCCATGAACTGTTCATACTTGCCGACGGCCAGTGGTCCCGTGGCAGTGAACCACATGAGCCGGAAGTCATGCTGCTTGTCTGATGAGGACCGCAGTTGGTGAGACGCATCGCGTATCAAGCCCGATAGCGTCTCGTCGCGCCGAATGGGTAGGCTTGCAGCATGAATCTGGCCGCTTTCAAGCTCCTGGGCACGTTGCGAGAGATAGGCGAAGTCGTCTTCCTTTGTCTTCTCTTCAATCAGAACCCGGACGCCACTGAAGTCGGCCAGAAAGTCAGATTCTTGTTTTTGCTGTGCATCGGACGTCGGGATGTCCTGAACGGCGATGCCCCAGTGTTCGAGTAGGGCTTTTGCGTACGAGGGCATTTGATGAGGCCTAACGTTTGAGCTACCCGGAGCAGGCTACTTCTTTGATGGCGTGGGGCCTGCACTCGGCTTAGAGAGATCGGAGTTGCCCTTAAAGACCAAGTTTGGAGGCCCTGCTGGCTTCGCTGCGGGGACTGGCGCTGGTGCCGGTGCCGGTGCGGATGCGGGCTGGCTTGGGGATGGATTCTGGCTGCTAGACATGAGTACCTCCTTCGTGGGCGTTGGAATTGGAGCAACGATACGTACTTGGTGAGTCTTCTCGTCGGCGGTCACCTTGTTGTATGCGTACATCAAGGCGGTTGGCAATAGGAACGCTACTCCAAGAGCGATGGCAGCCGTAGCTCGGTGCAGCCGGTTCCCGCGAACGACATTGTTCTGACCATTCCAGTCAGTGGCGTCTGCAATCCTCTGCAGCAAGTAGTCACCAAAGTCAGCGTCAGCCAAAATGCGCGCGTCCATCGGCGTGCTTCCGTTGCCGACGTGCCAATCATGCAACTCACCTATGTGCTTCAGTAGATCAGTCGAGCACGGCAGCTTTCGGTACTCGTAGTTCCAGAAGGAGCGAAAGAGGCTGTAGACCGAGAAAGACACTGCACCAAGAGTCGCTGCGGCCAAGGCACAGAACGTGTAGGTGAGCGCATCTAGTCCATACCGATAGTCCACCAAGATCACAGACGTGGCGCTTGCTACGACAGTAATTGCGACCAATGGAATATTGGTCGCCGAGGTAAGGCCGTTCCGTTGATCGAGCTCGAAGTCGTATTGCTTGCGAAATAGTTCGAGATGCATCGCTTGTGCGGCCTAACGTTTGAGTCAAGCCGCAGCACCAGAGCGACCACTTGGGAGGTGTTTGACCAACTCACCAAACTGACACATCTTGCCTCCGAATTTGACGGCTTGGCCAGCAAGCGGTGTGTGCGAGTAGTCCTTCTCATTCATGAATAACAGAGTCTTCCAGATCACGCCAAACACGATGCCAACATCGTAGCGGTCAACCGAAGTTGGACTCGCACTCAGACCTAGACCAACCGACTTGCGTTCAGTGACGTCAATGATGGTGTCGTAGGACTTCTTCGTCTGGAACTTTAGTTCCTTTGGGGTTGCGAGCGTTGTAGCTGGATTACCCTCCTCGCCGAGGGTTAGATGCCAAACATGGTTGTGGACAACGATGTTTCGCAAGAGAAAAACTTCGGCAAGTTCGGCCTTGCACGGAAGATCAGGGAAGAACAGCTGCAGCTGATCCGGCACGTCTTTTCCGGGAACGACTTCTGCATTGCGCAGAAAGCGCACCCTGGAAACGAAGGACTCCAGCACAGCGACTAGTAGGACGGTCGCTGCCGCGGCGTAGCCATTCTCAAAATGACCAGTTCGGGAGCTGTTATCGGCAACTGGCTCATGCTGAAGCATTCGCTCAATCAGATCGGCAATTGGCTGAAAGTAACTAGTGCCAACGATCGAGATGATGTCTGGTACTGCGAGTGAAGACACTGGGTTCCTTTAAGGCCTAACGAAATGTCGACCGCACTAAGCCGCAGGCCATATCTAACGCCTGCGGTCTAAATTGGCACGCGAAAGCCGCCGCCCCTCCTGTGTTGCGCGCCACAGGGTTGATGGATCAAATCCGTGAGCGAATTCGTTACAAACACTATAGCCTGCGCACGGGGCTGGGCTACGCCATGGCGCCGTCCATCGTCAGACGACGGCCTTGTCGCTGTGCACTGACCGACTGCTCCGGGTCGATTCCAGCCGATCACGATGTCGGCTTAGGTGGTCACTTGAATGCCACCGAAATCTACCGGTAGACGCCTCCCTTTTCCGCGGGAGCGCTTTCGGTTGCGGATGCGGCAGGGGGAACTACCTGTTAGTCTTCCAATGTGCTGCCAGTCCCAAGGCGCATGTCATGTTTCCACCGATTATCGGTGGCGTCGCGGTCGTTACCCGCCTGTATAACTGAAGTGGTTCGGTTGCCCTGGCAATGATCTGGCCGGACAGGACATGCGGTGTAGCCGTCCGACTGTGACGGTGCTCGGCACCATCGCGCCAAATTCTTGCGGCGCCGATTACCTCCCCACGCTGGCATAGAGTCCAGCCCCCTCTCCAGTTCAGCCCATGCACACGCGTGAGCCAACTGGCCCTTCACATCTTCAGCACCGAGGTTCTTATGGAGCAACAGTTCTCCTCTTTTACATTGCTACGTCTGCCAAACGTCATGCGACTTACCGGTCTTGCCCGCTCGACGATCTACAAGCTCATTGCGGCTGGTGAGTTCCCTGCACCTAGAAAATTAACCCGCCGCGCCGTTGCCTGGCCGGCTTCTGAGGTCGAACAATGGGTGTTGGCCAGGGTACGAACGCTATCGGGCAGTTCCCATCGGTCGCACCAAAGCAAGAGATAAAAAGTTTCCTCAAGGACCAACCCATTGCGTGATCGACCTTCTCCGGAGGGCGTGCTGGATATCAAATCAAAGCAGCGTGAATCCCATAGCGGTATTCACCGATTCTTTTACAGCATCGAGCGCCGCATTGATTGCCGCCTGCCGCGCACGATCAAGACCGACAACGGCAGCGAGTTCATCTCCAAGGTGATGGACAAATGGGCCTATGAGCGCGGTGTCCCTCCCACGATGAAGTAAATGGTGTTGCCTGTGGCGTTTCGTTCGATTATGGGGCGGCCCATTCAGCAGCCGTGCGTATCGCTGGAACGACGGCCGACCTCACTGGCATCATGCGTATGCTCGCTGGCAAGGTCGGCGCAGCGTTCGGGCCATCGCGGGCCAGCGGCAGCGGGTCCGTCTCGTCCAACAACATGGGAGGCAGAGGTCTATGGCTAAACCACACATCACGCGAACGGTCGGACCGATTCACTTCGAAGACCTTGATCCTCACCGGTTCGAGGACCTAGTCCGCCAGTTGGCCTATGACTTCCGGCCGTGGAAGTCCATCGAGTCCACGGGGCGCGGCGGCGCCGACGACGGTTTCGATGTCCGCGCTTTCGAGGAGGCGAGGGTGCCGGCGACCGTGATGGACGACGAGGCGGACGCCGAGGACATCCCGCACCCGATGGAGGGCAACCTCTGGATGATCCAGTGCAAGCGCGAGAAGGAGGTCGGGCCCAAGAAGGTGGCCACCATCATTTCGGATGGGGTGGCGGCGCAGGCGCCGCCCTACGGCTACATCCTGGCGGCGCCAGTGCATTTCTCCAAGGCCGCGCACGACCGCTTCCGCGAGGAGCTCAGGTCCCGCGGAGTCATGGAGTTCTATCTGTGGGGCGCCGGCGAGCTGGAGGACATGCTCTTCCAGCCCAAGAACGACCACATCCTGTTCGCCTTTTTCGGCCTGTCGCTGGCGACCAGGCGGCGGTCCCGGGCCGCCTCCGTTCGTTCCACGGTGCTGGCCAAGAACAAGCTGATGCGGGTGTTGGGCGACCGCCCTGTCCAGCGCGTGCTGGTCCGCGATCTGGACGACGAAAGCTATCCCTACGAGGGCGACTACCCGGACTTCGACAAAAATCCCCGGTGGAAAGAGTACAAAGCGCACTCCTTCGATCCATGTGGCCTGGTCGTGACGGAGGCCAGGCACTTCGCCTACCTCGACCGCGAAGGCGGCGAATGGGACAGCACGGAGTTGGTGGACGAAGACGTGTCCCTCGGAGACCAGCAGGAGGAACAGCAACAAGCGCAATGCCTCGCGGTCAAGGGCTTCTGGGAACTGCTACCCAGGGCCCGCCGCGCGATCTTGGTGCGCCGTGCGCTGCTTCGCTTTGACGCGATCGCGTACATCGATGACAAGGGCGACAGCGTGTTCGATATGCCCCATCTCTATGTGCCGTACGAGGCGAAGCATGGCCCCTTCGCCGGTTTCCACGAATACCTGGAAATCAATGAGCACACGCAGGTCCCGCTGGAGGGGCTGACCCGCAAGGCCGTCTTTCCCGACAGATTTTCCGCGCCCAGTTTTGGCACGGTCCACAGTGGCCCTGCCCTTACCCTTGATGCGGCCACGCATGCGCGGCTTCAGCACGGACGCCGGGAGGTCACGCTCTATGGGCTTGGCAGCCAGTATGGGCAACTGAAGCCGACTGATGTAGTGCCAGTGAGTCTACATGGCTCGCGGGCTGCGGAGAAGTTCTTCATCAAAAGACAGGAAGCGCTCCATCAGATTGATAATCA
>CALMCS010000706.1 GCA_937862875.1 uncultured Comamonadaceae bacterium | reverse complement strand
GCCAAGGAATCCGCCTTCGTTGAGAATTTCACCCTGCAACAGCTCTGGTGTGCCTGTCCCATCAAACGGGAATGGGCCGTTGAAGGTCGAACCAAGCCGCCACCACTCATACTGGATCCGCAAGCGAAGAATGTCGGCACGCGACTGCAGCACATCACAGCACAAATCAAACGTAATTTCGTCAGTGGTCAATGACGCTGTATCTTTGAAAAAGAATTCAAGCGCTGCATTGATGGCTGCACTGGAGTGATTTTGGGAAAATAGAACATCACAAGTGTCCTTGATAATCAGGAACGCCTGCTTTTCAGTGTCGGTGTCGAAATCCTCAACCGTGATTTTGGCTAAAGCTCCCGTTTGTCCTCGTTTTCGAGTGTGGGGAATAATACTTTGCGCGGCATTACTAAGTTTTTCAGCAACGTCATATGAGAGCTCCCCACCTTCTTCACTACCCAAAAAATCCAGAGCAGCAGAGTCGATATCACAGTCATAAAGCTCGGCGTCAGGATCTTCGAGAAAATCCCCGAGACTAATGCCCTCAATGGCGAAATTGCCAGAATGGCTATCAGCACCACTATCCCCAGAAGAATCGATGCCTTGTAGGTGATCGACATTATCAACCTCGTGCGTTTCTATGGAATGGAATGGATCTATGGACATGGGCCAGTCTCCGTCTACTCATCATCAAATGCGAAGAGCTTTTCTTTCTTTTTGCCGTTGGACCTACTCGCCTGAATCGAATCAGCTTTGCTCTTCAGCTTGCGCATGTCTTCGGCATCTTCCGCATCCGCAGCTTCAGTATCCTTCTGCAGTTGGTGAATACTCGTGGATAAATAACGGTCCACGTTTTCAAAATATCCGGCCTCCTGCCACACCTCACCATCGATAATGATCTTGCCCGGTTGGCGGAATCGATTCACCTTAAACTCACCAAATCGTTTCTTGGCATTCGAATCAAATTTCGTCATTGGAATTCGAATGTTGTAGACCTGATCACCGCCAATAATCACTACGCATTCACCCATTCCCAAGCCTTTTAGATCCTCAGGAGAGACGATGTATGCTTCTTGCTCGCGCTCGCCATAATTGATCGCCGACCCAGCGCCGACATTCGACTCCGGGTTGTGACGCAAAAAGCTGGTGCTTGAGGATTTTGTTTCGCTATCCGCGAGCGACTTGGTAATTGCAATGCGTTTGCCAATGAGCTCCGCATATTCAAGCGCCGATGCTTGTGTACCAATTTTGAAGAACATCTTCACCCACGCATTACCAATCACCATTTCAAACAGCTCATCGGAAATGGCTTTGAAGTTGGCTGCTGTCTGTGTCGCTGGAACGAAGAAAACCCGTGCGCTTCGAGCCTGCTCAGGTATTCGGGACCACGATTCATTCACATATGAGCCCGCCTCATCGCAGAAGGCCAAAAATGGTGGATCGGGGCGCTCGTCTTGCGGCAGTTTCTGAATCCACGAAATCGCTGTACGAAGGTCCGCGATAATCAGTTTTCCGAAATTTCGCGCTGTCGTGTCTTTGCCCATCGTCGGGAGAGCGAAGTACACGATCTTGTTGTTCATGATCGCGTCGAACAACGTCACATCGGGCGTGTACGTGTTCATGACCTGGCCGAACTTGCCAGTGCCAAACGAATAGAGACGGCCACCGATACCGCCAAAAACGTCCTTGAGTTTCTTCATGTCGATGCCGCCCAGTGGGTTCTGGTTGGACGGCGGGACACGGAACTTGTCGAGGAACAGTGCGTATTCGCTCAAGGCATCACTGTTCGGAGCTCTGCTCTTCAGATCCTTCTCAAGCTCCAAGAGCGCATTGGAGTTCATGAGCAACACGGTCAGGTCGATCATGTTGTAGGCCTTGCGTGCCGTCTGCAGCGCCCGGATCAGCGTCGTCAGAGCCTGCTTGGCCTCTTGCTTGTAGAAGTCTGCGCCGGCATTTGATTCGGTCGACGGAATGAGCTGCAGCAAACCATCGGCTTTCTCGTCCGCATCGCCATACAGCACAGGGTTGTAGGTGTTGGAGTTGTTCGGATCGTCCGGATTGATGACGAAGAGATCCTGAGGTCGACCAGCAAAGCAGCAGTAGTGATAGAGCTGGTTGATGTTGTCCTGATCGACCTTGCCGTCAATGAAAAGCAGGCCACCGCCACGCTGGATCTGCTGGTACATGAGCAGCGATGCGGCCACCGTTTTACCGACACCAGACTGACCACCAATGAAGATGTGCCGAGTCAACAATTCGTCCGGAACCACGACCGGCTTGCCGCCATCGCATGTGTAGCCCAGCAGCATCCCCTTCATGTTCTCTTCGTGGTCGAAATCCATCGGAGATACGTCCGAACGGATCTTCAAAGTCGACGACAGGATGTGCTGCTTCCTCCATGGCTCGGACAGTCTCCACGCAAGCCACGCGGAACCGGCTGCGCAGCTCGCGAACGGCGCGATCGACATCGGGAAGCTGGAAAAATGGGGGGCCAGTAGTGGTGCGCTTGAAAGGATTCCTGCGCCGAAACTCAGTGTCGACAGTGCGTCTTTGGTTCCGCCGAAGCGCATCTGGTAGAAGTGCTCGATCGTGGTGCCCGTCAACTGCTTGAAGGGCACGCGATTGACGTGTGGATCCTTGACACTTCGCTCGATGCCCAATTGCGCGAGAGCCCACTTCACGGACTCATTGAAACTAATTTTTTTCACTTCCATTTCGGTCCCTGCCAAATGAAAAAACTCCCAACAATTCCGAAGAATCGTTGAGAGTTTTATGGTCAAGCAATCGCGTCCTTGGTGGATGCGAGAGTGCTTGCGTTTGGATCAGGATGAACAACCGTCGAAGATTGATCGTCCGAATCATCAGAGCCAGGAAGATCGTCATTGCGAGCAGTCGTGAAAGCAGGGATCACGGTTCCAGTCAAAAGATTGACGTGGAATTCGTGCACTGTAGCTTCACGAATTGCGCGAACAACTTTCTTGTCCGTGACTTTTACTGCGGCCAAAGCTGCGTTGACAGCAGGCACAAGTTCAACGCGTGGATCAATACCGTGAACCTTTTGGAGGTTGTCGGCATTGGGACCGGCGAAGACACTGACCCAGTGATCTGCGTAGCCCTTTGGATTCAGGCTTGCAAACATGTAGATCTGAACGTATTCAGAACTGGATACGTTGGCGAGCTTGCGAATGAGCTGTTGAGCAACATTCGAAGAAAGATCAAGCGAGAGATTGATCTTCGAGCCATCGTCACCTTCGAGAACGATACGCAGGTATTCCGAAGCGGAAGCACCGTTGTCGTTCTTGTGAGTGTTTACATCAATGATGTAACCACCGATCGTCGCAGGATGAATGTCCAAGTTGGCAAGATCAGCGCGAGCATCGCCCGAAACTGTGCCCTTGGTCAGACCTGTGAAACCACGCTTCCAATCATCGCCAGAAGCGGCTTTGATGCGAGCGATTTCTTTACGGTTGGCTTCGGTGGCCAGGAACATCATGCCCAGAGTAGCGGAGTACTGCAGGTACGAAGTTTGGGTAGAAGCGGTGCGGTAAGAGATAGACATAACGAAACTCCTTGAAAAATGCCCGAGCCGGAATTGGCTGTTAGGGCGGACGTGTGCGCTATGTCATCTGTTGCGCGGTCTTCCATTGCGTGAGCGCTTAATTTACTCGGATTGTGTATGATGAATGCACATCAACGCAACAAGAACCGAAGCGATGTTCAAACCCTTTGCCTTCATCTTCTTCATCCTGATCATGGTTTGGTGTGGCGCAATCCTCATCACGACAAGTGCTCAAGAGCGCATGAATCGGGCCTGCATTCCCATCGACTACACGGGCAAGGCCTCATCTGCAGCCATGCTCTTGATCAACGATGACTGGAGCGTCAGCACGCAACAGATCTTCGAAAAGTGGTCCTACGGCTGCAAATTCGTCATCTGGCGTCTCTTCTACGAAGACACATGGAATGCCATGAGCACGAAGGACCGCAGTCAAGCCGTTCGTGAGCAAGCGCAAGAGCTGGGCACGCCGCAGCAAACCCAGACACCATCGAGCGAGCCAGCTCAAGAGCAAGCTCGCCGCATCCATCGCAACTGATCAATCGTTTCTCCCTCGCTCTAGCGCCTTGCGCCCCCACAACTGGGGGCGCTTTTTTTTGTTGCGTAGTTTTTGTGTATCGGAATCACAACGCTACGCAACTAGAGAATTGCTATACACTTGCGCAACGAAATCAAATTTCAACTCTGTTTGCGAATTTCGGCCATGGCAACGATGTGTAGAGAGGCAACAAAGACCGCGACCAATCTCATGATTGGCGTTGCGTTTTGCTGCGTCGCTACCACTGTCAGTGCAGCACCCTTTGCAGAGTGCGTGCGCAAAGCCGCCACCCGCTATTCGGTGTCCGAGGAATTGGTCCACGGAATCATTCAAGTTGAAAGTGGAGGCAGATCCGAGGCCATGAACATGGGCCATCAGCAACGGACACGCTCCTACGACATCGGGCTCATGCAGATCAACAGCTCATGGCTGAAGAAACTCAAAGAGTTCAATATTGATGAGCAAACGCTGAAAGACCCATGCACAAACATCATGGTCGGCACTTGGATCCTCGCCAACCACATGAAAGAAACGGGCTACGACTGGAATGGCGTTGGCGCATACAACGCCTCATGCCGCCAGCTCAATAAAGACGAATGCCAAAAGGCCAGATCGACATATACGTGGAAGGTATATCGCTCGATCATGAAACGGAAAAATCAACCGATTATTCCTTTCGTCGAAAAAGAAAACAAAAACGAAGTTGCTACGAATATCGAGGTCAAAAAAACTCGAACTATTCGAAGCGTATCCATTTACGAATCAGATTCGGAGTCAGCTAATCCAAGTTGATTCCAAATGAATTCATCCTTTCCGCCGCAGGGATGAAGGGGCGAGCGCGACGCCAAATTTGCGGTTTATTTCCTTTCGGGATTTCTTCAAATGTTCAATATCAAGACAAAGATGCAGCGTCTGGCTCTGGTCAACCAACCACGTATGGTCTCGGCAGCTTCGACAAAGCAAGTGATGCTCATGGTCGCTCTGGTG
>CALMCS010000705.1 GCA_937862875.1 uncultured Comamonadaceae bacterium | reverse complement strand
GGCGGCCGTGCTTATCGCCTTGATCCAGCCCGCCCTCACGTACGTGGAGGAGGAGTGGTTCATCCGCACGCCTGCCATGGACCTGCCGAACTCCTTCCGCGTGGCGGCGCTGGCCTTCGGGATCGTGGGCATGCTGGCACTGGTGCTGCGGTTCGCGCGGCGCACGGCGCGCCTGCCGGTACTCGTTGCCGCTGCTGTCGTGGTGGCTGCAGTCGTTGGCCTGTGCTTGTGGATGTCGCCACAGTTGATGAAGCTTGGCACCTTGAACATCGCCATTTTCCTGGTTGGCGTCGTCGCGGCATGCCTGATGGCCGGTGTACCGATTGCCTTCTGCTTCGCCGCTGGCGCGATCAGCTACCTGGCGTTTGCCACCAACGTGCCCTTGATGGTCGTGGTGGGGCGCATGGACGAAGGTATCTCTAGTCTGGTCCTCATCTCCGTGCCCATCTTCGTGTTGCTGGGTTGCGTGATGGACGCCACCGGCATGGGCAAGGCGATCGTCGACTTCCTCGCCTCGCTGCTCGGCCACGTGAAGGCCGGCATGTCGTACGTGCTGCTGGGCTCGCTCTTCATCGTGTCGGGGATTTCCGGCTCCAAGGTCTCCGACATGGCCACCGTGGCGCCTGCCCTATTCCCCGAGATGAAGCGGCGCGGCCACAAGCCGCGCGAGATGGTCGCGCTGCTGGCGACGGGCGCGGCCATGGCCGACACCGTTCCCCCGAGCATCGTGCTGATCGTGTTGGGCGCGGTGGCGGGCGTGTCGATCGCTGGCCTGTTCCAGGCCGGTTTCGTGGTGGCCATGGTGCTGCTGCTGATGCTCGTCGTGCTGGCCCGCTGGAAGGCCCGGCATGAGGATATGCGCGGCGCCAAGCGCGCACCGATTGGCCGTGTGGGCAAGCTCGTTTTGGTGGCCGGTCCCGCGCTGGCCTTGCCGTTCCTGATCCGGTCGCTGGTGGCCGAGGGCGTGGCCACAGCCACCGAGGTGTCCACCGTGGCCGTGATCTACGCGATGCTGGTCGGACACTTCATGTATGGCGGGCTGAAGCTGCGCACGATCTACCGCATGCTGGTGGACACGGCGGCACTGTCCGGCACGGTGTTGCTGGTGCTGGGCGCAGCGTCTGCGATGGCATGGGCCATCACGCAAAGCGGCGTGGTGCAACAGCTGTCGAGCGTGCTGACCACACTTCCGGGTGGTGCGATGGCCTTCATGGCCGTGAGCATTGTCGCGTTCGTCATTCTGGGCTGCCTGCTCGAAGGCCTGCCTGCGGTGTTGCTGCTGGCCCCGATCATGTTTCCCATCGCGAAGACGCTGGGCATCAACGACGTGCATTACGCCATGGTGGTTGTCTGCGCGATGAACATCGGAATGATGATGCCGCCAATCGGGGTGGGCTTCTACATCGCCTGCAAGATCGGCGACGCCAAGCCGGACGAGGTCATGGGCGCCATCTGGCCTTACCTGGCCGCCTTGATCGTGGGCGTCATCATCATCGCGGCAGTTCCGTGGATCTCAACGGCAGCCCTGTAGCCGCGGCCGCACCAATTCCTGTCGCCGGCCTCTCGGCTGGCATCCCCCTTGAATTCATCTGGAGAGATACCCATGAAACAGAGCGCATGCATCGTCGGCTGGTCGCACACACCATTCGGCAAGTTGGACCTACCGGACGTCGAGAGCCTGATCACGAGCGTGGCACGTCCTGCGTTGGACCACGCCGGCGTCGCGCCGGAAGACGTGGACTTCGCGGCCGTCGGCGTCTTCAATAACGGCCTCACGCCGCAAGGCTTCGAGGGCGGGCTGGTGTCGCTCGGCGAGCCCCGGCTGCGATTCACCCCTACCATCCACGTCGAGAACGCCTGTGCGACCGGCACGGCCGCGCTGCACACCGCAATGGACTTCATCGAAAGTGGGCGTGGCCGCATCGCACTGGTGATTGGCGCAGAGAAGATGACGGCGCTGCCCTCCAGGTTGCTGCCCGACATTTTGCTGAGCGGTGCCTACCGCAAGGAGGAGGAAAATCCTCAGGGCTTTGCCGGTATCTTCGGCAGCATCGCAGCGGCCTACTTCGAGCGCCACGGGGATCATCGCGAAGAACTGGCGATGATCGCGGCGAAGAACCATGCCAACGCCGTGACCAACCCCTATGCGCATGTGCGCAAGGCACTCGACTTCGAGTTCTGCAACACGGTTTCGGATCGCAATCCGCTGGTGGCCGGGCCGCTGCGACGTTCTGATTGCTCCATGGTGTCGGATGGCGCTGCCGCCCTGGTGATCGCAGACGCAGAAACCGCGGCCACTCTGCAGCGCGCCATCCGCCTGCGCGCACGATCCCACGTCAACGACTTCCTGCCTCTGTCGCGCCGCGACCCCATCGAGTTCGCGGGCGCTCGCCTGGCCTGGGAGAAGGCCCTGGCCATGGCAGGCATCTCGCTCGACGACCTCAGCCTGGTAGAGACCCACGACTGCTTCACCGTCGCCGAGATGATCGAGTACGAGGCCATGGGCCTGATGCCGCGTGGCGAGGGCTGGCGCGCCATCCGCGAGGGCTTGACCTTGCGCAACGGAAAGCTGCCGGTGAATGTGTCTGGCGGACTGAAGGCCCGCGGCCATCCGCTGGGCGCCACCGGCGTGTCGCAGCACGTGATGGTCGCCATGCAGTTGGCGGGCGAGGCCGGCGACATGCAGATGCCGAATGTGGAGCTCGGGGGTGTCTTCAATATGGGCGGGGCTGCGGTCACCAACTACGTGTCGATTCTGGAGCGCGTGAAATGAAGCGCATACATCAAGACTTTATGTCGTCCTGCGTGGCGAACCTGGCGTACATGCTCACGCAGAACGCCCGGCGCTTTCCGCAGCGGGCCGCGCTGGTGTGGCGTGATGCGTCGTGGACATGGTCGGCGCTGGACGCCCGCGTGTCTGCGTTGGCTGGCGCGTTGCTTGACCTGGGTGTGAAGCCCGGCGAGGCCGTGCTGGCGCATAGCAAGAACAGCAATGAGATGTTCGAGGCGATGCTGGCCGTGTTCCGCATCGGCGCGGTCTGGGTACCCACCAACTTCCGGCTCACGCCAGACGAGGTGGCGTACATGGCGGAGGTGACGCGGCCTCGTGTCTTCCTATGCCAGACGGACTTTCCTGAGTATGCGGATGCGGTAGGTCGCGCCGTGACGGGGGTGCAAGGGGTTTGGCTGATGGGAGACACGCCGGCCAACGACGACTCACCCCAGGTTGGCACCTTGATGGACGCGCAAGTCGGCCGTGCCGTTCCGAACGCCACCGTGCAGCGCGATAGCGCCTGCTGGCTGTTCTTCACGTCGGGCACCACCGGTCGGCCGAAGGCTGCGGTGCTGACGCACGGGCAGATGGGATTCGTGATCACCAACCACCTCTGCGACCTGATGCCTGGCTCCACGGAGTTCGACGGATCGCTCGTGCTGGCGCCCCTGTCGCATGGCGCTGGAGTCCACCAACTGAACATGATTGCCCGCGGTGGCGTGACAGTCCTCATTCCCTCAGACCGGTTCGACCCGGCTACGGCATTCCAACTGATCGAGACCCACGGGCTGACCAACCTGTTCACGGTCCCAACCATCCTGAAGATGTTGGTGGAAGACCCCAGCGTGGATCGGCACGATCACTCCAGCCTGCGATACGTCGTTTACGCGGGGGCGCCCATGTACCGCCAGGACCAGAAGCTGGCGCTCAAGAAGCTCGGGGCGGTGCTGGTGCAGTACTACGGCCTCGCAGAGGCCACCGGCAACATCACAGTGCTGCCCGCGCGGGAACACGATGCCAACGACGAAGAACGTCGGCCGGGCACATGCGGCGTCGAGCGCATCGGCATGCAGGTGTCTATCCAGGACGAGACGGGTGCCGAAGTGGCGGCGGGTGAGAACGGCGAGATCTGCGTGGTGGGCCCGGCCGTCTTTGCGGGTTACTTCGAGAATCCCGAGGCGAACGCGAAATGTTTTCGTAACGGGTGGTTCCTCACGGGCGACCTCGGCTACCGCGACAAGGAAGGTTACATCTATCTGACCGGTCGCTCTTCCGACATGTACATCTCGGGTGGCTCCAACATCTACCCGAGAGAGATCGAGGAGAAGATCCTGACGCACGAGTCCATCACCGAGGTGGCCATCGTGGGGGTACCTGATCCTAAGTGGGGCGAGGTGGGCATTGCGGTATGCGTTTTGCGCGAAGGCGCGCAGATGCATGAATCGGCCATGCTGGAGTGGATGTCCTCCCGCGTCGCGCGCTACAAGCTGCCAAAGCGCGTTTTCTTCTGGGACGCACTGCCCAAGTCGGGCTACGGCAAGGTTCCGAAAGCTCTGGTGCGGGACGAACTGAATCGTCGCGGCTTGCTGGCACCCCCAGGAGAGCGCGATGCGCAGCATTGAACAACCGGGTCCGGTCCATCCCGAGCGCATTCAATGCGCCCTCACCAGACTCCAGGCCGTGGACGTGCAGTTGCGGCAGGGCGTGAGCTTGCTGGATGGCTTGGCCGATGCCGTGCGGGAGCATGGCGTTTCCAGTGCGGTCTTCTCGTTGCAGGGCGGCAGCTTTGCGCCATTGGCGTACTACATGCCTGCACTGGCCGAAACCTCGGCGCATGTGGCCTATTTCAGCGAGCGCTTCCAGTCGGCCGGAGAGGCGCAAATGAACTCAGGCAGCATCACGTTCGGCCTGCGCGATGGTCAACCTTCGTTGCACTGCCACGCGATCTGGACTGACGCGAGCGGTCAACAAAAGAGCGGGCACCTCATACCGCCCGATTCGCTCGTGGCGACGCCGATGCGGCTGCAAGCCTGGATGCTCGAGGGTGTGGGCTTTGAGGTGGCCGCAGATGCGGAAACCAACTTCCGCCTCATGCAGGTGGCGGCGGCCGATACGCCGCCCGAAGACGCCAATGGCCTGGTGGTTCGCTTGCGGCCCAACCAGGATATTTGCACGGCCGTGGAGCAGGTCTGCGCCGAGCACAACATCACGCACGCCAACATCCGCGGCGGAGTGGGTAGCCTGATCGGTGCCACGTTCGATGACGGGCGTACGGTGGAGGCCTTTGTCACAGAGGTGTTCGTCCGGAGTGGCGAGATTGCCCCCGATCCGGACGGCGTGTCACGTGCCAGGATCGACGTCGGACTTGTCAGCCACACAGGCGAGATTGCTGAGGGACGGCTCGAGAGGGGCGAGAACGCTGTGCTGATCACGTTCGAACTGGTGATTGAGCCGCACGACAGCACTTGGCGCAACGGGAGCCACACATGACGATCTATGCGCTCGGCAATGTGGAGCCCCGCATCGAAAAGGGTGCTTATGTTGCCGACAGCCTTCACGCCGGCAACCGTAGCAACGTGCAGGACGGTGCCTTGCTGCACGCCGACCCGGTCTTCCCGCTCAAGGTCGACGAGGACGTCAGCGTGTGCCGCAAGGTACCGGGCAGAACTCAGGCGGGTCGAGTGAGCCCGCAAGCATCGCCGCGGAGATCGCATCTAAGACAGATGGAGAAGATATGAAACGTTTGCAAGACAAGGTGGCCCTGGTGTTCGGTGCGGGGTCGTCCGGGCCGGGATGGGGCAACGGCAAGGCCGCAGCCGTGGCCTATTCAAGAGAAGGTGCCGTCGTTGTGGCGGTCGACCAGGTGAAAGCCGCAGCGCAAGAGACGGCTGACTACATTTCGGCCGAGCAAGGTCAGGCTCTGGCAGTCCAGGCCGATGTGACCAGTACGGCCGCGGTACAGGAAGCCGTTGCGCAGGCGATCGCTGCCTACGGACGCATCGACATCCTGCACAACAACGTCGGAATCACCGTGATGGGTGGGGCTCAGGAACTCGACGAGGCAATGTGGCACCGCTCCATGGACATCAATGTCGGCAGCGTCTACCGGACCTGCAAGGCCGTGCTTCCCCACATGATTTCCCAGGGCCGCGGTGCCATCGTAAACATCTCGTCATTGGCGTCCATCCGCTGGACGGGCTACCCCTACTTTGCTTATTACACGGC
>CALMCS010000704.1 GCA_937862875.1 uncultured Comamonadaceae bacterium | reverse complement strand
GTGGTGATGAAAAAAGCGCAGGCGAGATTGCGCAGCGTCTGGCCACCATCTTCCCTCATCGCTTCTACATGGAAATCCAGCGTGCGGGACGTGCTGATGACGAGTCGCATTTGCTGGCGGCCGTCAAGCTGGCCAGTCGTTTGAATTTACCCGTGGTTGCGACCCACCCGATTCAGTTTTCCAAGCCCGACGACTATGAGTCGCACGAGGCCCGGGTCTGTATCTCTGAAGGCGAAATTCTGGGCAACGCCAAGCGCGTGCGCAAGTTCACGCGCCAGCAATATTTCAAGACCGCTGCGGAAATGGAGCAACTGTTTGCTGATATCCCCAGCGCCATTGAAAACACCCTGGAAATTGCCCGCCGCTGCAGCCTGACGCTGGAGCTGGGCAACCCGCAGCTGCCCAACTTCCCCGTGCCGGAAGGCATGACCATGGGCGAATTTTTTCGCCATGAGTCCTTTGAAGGCTTGGAAGAGCGTCTGGCCCATCTCTATCGCGATCCTGTCAAGCGCGATGCCGAGCGCCCGCGCTACGTAGAGCGACTGGAGTTTGAGCTGGGCACCATCATGAAGATGGGTTTCCCCGGCTACTTCCTGATCGTGGGCGACTTTATTAAATGGGCCAAGCAAAACGGCTGTCCTGTGGGGCCAGGCCGTGGCTCAGGCGCAGGCTCGCTGGTGGCCTATGTGCTCAAGATCACGGACCTTGACCCGCTGGAGTACAACCTGCTGTTTGAGCGCTTTCTGAACCCAGAACGCGTTTCCATGCCTGACTTTGACATCGACTTTTGCCAGCAAAATCGCGATCGGGTCATCGACTATGTAAAGGACAAGTACGGCCGCAATGCGGTCAGCCAGATTGCCACTTTCGGCACCATGGCTGCGCGTGCGGCGATTCGCGACGTGGGCCGTGTCATGGACATGAGCTACATGTTCGTCGACGGCATCTCCAAGCTCATCCCCAATAAGCCCGGTTTGCATGTCACCCTCAAGTACCCGCCCAACCCCAAAAAGGAAGGCGACAAGTACACCTATGCCATTGAGGCCGAGCCGATTCTGGCCGAGCGCATTGAGAGGGAAGAAGACGTCAAGACCGTCATCGAGATGGCGCAAAAGCTCGAAGGCATGTGCCGCAACATCGGCATGCACGCCGGTGGTGTGGTGATTGCGCCGGGGCGTCTGGCAGATTTTTGCCCGCTGTATCAGCAGCCCGGCAGCACTTCTGCCGTGGCCATGTATGACAAGGATGACGTGGAACTGGTCGGCCTGGTCAAGTTCGACTTTTTGGGCTTGGCCACGCTGACCATTCTGGAAATTGCGCGCGAATTCATCATGAAGCGCCACAAGGGTCAGGAGAATTTCCAGTTCGAGAACATTCCGCTGGATGACTACCCGACCTACAAACTGTTCTCGGACGGCAAGACCGAAGCCGTGTTCCAGTTTGAATCGCGCGGCATGCAGCAGATGTTGAAGGAAGCCAAGCCTTCGCGTCTGGAAGACCTGATTGCGCTGAACGCCCTGTATCGTCCCGGCCCCATGGACCTGATTCCCAGCTTTATTGCCCGCAAGCACGGGCAGGAAGTGGTGGAGTACCCGCACCCCATGGTCGAAAAGGTGCTGGCCGAGACCTACGGCATCATGGTCTATCAGGAGCAGGTAATGCAGACCGCCCAGGTGCTGGGTGGTTACAGCCTCGGCGGCGCCGACTTGCTGCGCCGCGCGATGGGCAAGAAGAAGCTCGAGGAAATGGTCATGCACCGCGGAATCTTCCGCGAAGGTGCGGCCAAGCAGGGCATCGACGAGACCCGCGCCGACGAAGTTTTCGACTTGATGGAAAAGTTCGCGGGCTACGGCTTCAACAAGTCGCACGCTGCCGCCTATTCGCTGCTGGCCTATCACACGGGCTGGCTCAAGGTGCACTACACGGCGGAGTTCTACTGCGGCAATATGACCGTGGAAATGGACGACACCGACAAGCTCAAGGTGCTCTACGAAGACGCGACGAAAAATTTTGGCATCACCTTCGAACCACCAGACGTGAACCGCGGCCTGTACCGCTTCGAGCCGGTGACCGACAAGGTGATCCGCTACGGTCTGGGAGCCATCAAGGGCACGGGCCAGGCGGCGATCGAGGCCATCATCGCGGCGCGCGAAGGCCGCGGCGACGGCCCGCAAGGCCATATCAAAGGCCCGTTCACCAGCCTGTTCGAATTCTGCGTGCGCGTGGACCGCAGCCGCATCAACAAGCGCACGGTGGAGGCGCTCATCAAGGCAGGTGCCTTCGACGCCATGGAGCTGAACCGTGCGGCCCTGTCCGCGACGCTCGACACCGCATTCGACTTTGCGGCGGCCACCCATGCCAACGCCAATCAATGCGGCCTGTTCGACATGATGGGCGACGACGCGCAGGGCTCGAGCACCAAGGAGCCCGAGCTGGCCGATGTGCTGCCCTGGGGCATCAAGGAACGCCTGACGCTCGAGAAGACCGCACTGGGTTTCTATCTGTCGGGTCACCTGTTCGATGAAGTGGCGCTCGAAGTGCGCAAGTTCGCTCGCACCCCGATCGAGTCGTTGCTGGACAACCGCGAGGTGCAGACCATCGCCGGCATCATCACCGACTACCGCGTCATCAACGGACAGCGCGGCAAGTTGGCGCTGTTCAAGCTGGACGACAAGACCAAGGTCATCGAGGCGTCGGCCGACGAGAGTGTGATCAACGCGTCGATGCCGCTCAAGGACGACGAATTCGTGGTGGTCTCGGGGCGCTTGCAGCTGGACCATTTCAGCGGCGGCTTGCGCGTCAAGGTCCTGCAGGTTTCCGATCTGGCCGCGGCGCGCGCCAAATACGCCAAGTATTTGCGCGTGGCCGTGCGCGGTGACGTGCCGGATGTCGCATCCATCGCACGCGAGTTTCCCCCCAAGGTCGAAAACACCGAGCATGGCGAAACCCTGAGGCGCGGCCTGCGCGTGCGCTTGGATATGCGCATCGAATCGGATCGCGGCGCCGCCACGGCCGAGTTGAATCTGGGTGACGCCAGCAGCTTCTTCCCCACCGATGCGGCCCTTGCCGCATGGGGCAGCATGGCGGGATCCGAGGCGGTTTCCGTGGTCTACGATCACGGTTAAGAATCGCTGACAAATTCGCAAATCCGGACAGTGGAGACTTCGAACCTGTGAAACCCCTCGATGAACGCCTTGAACGCGTGAGGGTTTACAGAAGTTTCCCGATACAACGCCGCTTGAAATTCACTAACATGACTCCAAGTGTTTACCTATTCGACGGAGCAAGCTGGCTAGAATGATCTTCATGGCAACAAAACCTCCTACCAGACCCAAGGTACCACCCGCAAAACCCTCGCGCGACGAGGGCGGGTCGGTGGTGCTGGAACGGCGCACTCTGAGAACCGAGCCGCCCCGGATGTACCAGGTGCTGATGCTCAATGACGACTACACACCTATGGAATTCGTGGTGGTGGTCCTGCAGGAGTTTTTCTCCAAGGACCGCGAAGCTGCCACGCAAATCATGCTCAAGATTCATCTTGACGGAAAGGGCGTTTGCGGGATTTTTTCCCGCGACGTGGCCGCTACCAAGGTCGAGCAAGTGCTTGATGCTGCACACAAAGCCGGACATCCGCTGCAATGTGTGTTCGAACCAGTTGAATAACTGGCAACACCCCCGATCTATTCGTTATCTCTTCTGAAACGCAAGCGAAAAAGGAGTTCTCACATGATTGCCCAAGAACTGGAAGTCAGCTTGCACATGGCCTTCGTAGAGGCCCGCCAGCAACGCCACGAGTTCATCACCGTGGAGCATTTGCTGCTTGCATTGCTTGATAACCCCAGCGCAGCCGAAGTGCTGCGCGCGTGCGCAGCGAACATTGATGATTTGCGCGCCTCGCTGACCAATTTCATCAAGGACAACACTCCGCAGGTCGCAGGGACCGACGAAGTGGATACACAACCCACGCTGGGCTTCCAGCGGGTGATTCAGCGCGCCATCATGCATGTGCAATCCACAGGCAATGGCAAGAAGGAAGTGACCGGCGCGAACGTGCTGGTGGCGATCTTCGGCGAAAAGGATTCTCATGCCGTGTACTACCTGCACCAGCAGGGCGTGACACGTCTCGATGTCGTGAACTTCATCGCTCACGGCATCAAGAAGGGCGAGCCGCCAGAGCCTACCAAGGCAGAAGGCCAGCCCGAAGCGGAAGAAGGCGGTGGCGAACGCAACGAAAAAGCCTCGCCGCTCGAACAATTCACGCTCAACCTGAACCAGGCCGCCAAGGAAGGCAAGATCGATCCCCTGATCGGTCGCCAGTACGAGGTCGAGCGCACGATCCAAATTCTCTGCCGTCGCCGCAAGAACAACCCGCTGCTGGTGGGTGAAGCCGGCGTGGGCAAGACCGCGATCGCCGAAGGCCTGGCATGGCGCATCACGCAGAACGACGTACCGGAAATCCTCGCCGAGGCGACCGTGTACTCGCTCGACATGGGCGCTTTGCTGGCCGGCACCAAGTACCGCGGTGATTTCGAGCAGCGCCTCAAGGGCGTTCTCAAGTCGCTCAAGGACAAGCCCAACGCGATTCTGTTCATCGACGAAATCCACACCCTGATCGGCGCTGGCGCTGCATCGGGTGGAACACTGGACGCATCGAACTTGCTCAAGCCGGCTCTGTCGAGCGGCCAGCTCAAGTGCATCGGCGCGACCACGTTCACGGAATACCGCGGCATCTTCGAAAAAGATGCAGCGCTGTCACGTCGCTTCCAGAAGGTCGATGTGGTCGAGCCTACCGTGCCCGAAACCATCGACATCCTGAAGGGCCTGAAGTCGCGCTTCGAAGAGCACCACGGCGTGAAATACGCTCTGGCTGCGCTGCAAGCTGCGGCCGAGCTGTCCGCCAAGTACATCAACGACCGCCATCTGCCCGACAAGGCGATTGACGTGATCGAC
>CALMCS010000703.1 GCA_937862875.1 uncultured Comamonadaceae bacterium | reverse complement strand
CGGGAGCTACCGGATCGTTGCCATCACGTCATGGGAATGGGGCACACTGGCAGTGTCAAGACTGATGGGCTCCGAAGCGTTGCTGGAATCGTCCGAATGTAACGGCTGCACAGTCTGAAGTTGGTGCGCGGCAAGGGATATGGTGCCGCAGCCCGCACGAAAGATCATGACTGTTTGCGTCCGACTCGCACCGCTCAGGTGCATGAGTGTCGATTGAGACCGACACGGTCTTGAGTAAGACCGAGAAAGACACAATGCGCCGCAACCGCCTGTGTCTGGATGGCCCGCTGCAGCGGGCCGTGCAGATCGATCAGTCGATGATCGATCCGTTGATGCGTGCCAGCCGCGCATAGTCTGACAGCGTGCGCGTCGCAGTGAAATGCAGGTCGCGCTCTATGGGCCGCTTGAGCGGTCCGACGATGGATGCCAGATCGGACAGCTTCACGGTACCCAGGTCTGGCATACCTAGCCCCAAGTCGATGAGGCCGTATGCCGTATCGCCATCGGCGGGATCAAGCGAAGCCAGCAGCCAGGTGGCATGCGCATCCGGCGCGAACAGCCGCACCACGGGCAGGGGGTCGAGGTTCCGGCCGGAAGCGCGGGCCTGGCCGTTGGCCAGCAGTTGCGCGCGCTGGTCGGCGGTAAAGAGCGGCTGAGTCATGGCGGAGATCTCCACGAAACCGACGATGCACGGATGCGCTTGTACGCCCAAACACAGAACTGCCAACCCGGCTGCGTGCTTTCGGGTGGAAGCACGAAAGCACAAGCCCACGAATCCGCAGAAAAACGGAGGCGAGGAAGCGGTTTTGTGGAAGTCAAGAAAGGCACGGATGCGACTCCCCGGATTTGGAATTATCCGCACATGCGGATTTCTGTAAATGCCCAAAAGCGGATAGGGGCAGCATCAAATGAACACTATAGATTGTAGCTCTATGGGACGCAATCGAATGTCATCTTGGTTTCGGGAGGAAACCATCGGATGGCGGCGAAGAACTCATTGGCAGCGGCATTGCGAACGGTCAGAAAAGCGCGTGGCTTGAGTCAGGAAGCGTTCTCCGACGTGTCCAGCCGTACCTACTTGAGTACGCTGGAGCGCGACCTGAAAAGCCCGACGCTGAACAAGCTGGCCGAGTTGTGTGAGGTGATGGATATCCATCCGCTGACGCTGCTGACACTGGCCTATAGTGGGGATGGCACGGACGTCGATGCCCTTATTGCGCGCGTCAAAAGTGAGATCGCAATGCTAAAAAAGGCGGAGCCCACTCGCTGACCCGTGATCCCGTTTCAGTTCACCGAATCCGAACATCGACATGCTCAATCACTACAGATCGCCATATCCTAACTACATCTACCAGCTTTTCATCACGCCTTCCAAGCACCTGTACGTCCTGAAGGACAAGCGCCTGAAATGGCAAAGCAAAGCCCTGGAGGTGAAGCTCGACGGCATCGAGGACGTAGAACGGGAGCACTTGGTCCACTACGTCTTGGCCGACCACACGTCTGCCGCGTTTTACGCAGAGGTTGGCACCAGCAAAACATTGGTGAACCCAGCAGATTTTCTGACGCGGGCGTGGTCGCAGAAGCCGGACTTCTTTTTCCAAGGAATTCCAGAGAACCTAGTCGTGCCCACTGCCGTGTCGAAAAAGTATCCGGAGGTCAGCGATTGGCTCAAGCAGTTGGATGTTCGCATCGTTCCACCAGCCAGCGGCTTTTACGCGGGCATCCACCAGGTAAAAAACTGGGAAAAAGACGTGGCGAACCACATCAGCTTTCACGAGTATCTTGAGAAAGCGCCGTGCACGTTGGAGGTACTGTGCTCGAAGACCTTGCGAATGCTGGAGATGGCCAACGACAGCCAGATCAACCGACCCGGTATTCGTATGACCCGGAAGCAGCTTTGGGAGATGCCTGTCGAAGGCCGTCCGCCGCTTCGGGTCATGGCGTGAATGGTCAAGCGACCGGCTGACTTGCGGAAAACTCGCGCCAGGCTTGTCTCAGCTCTTGCACCACATGGTCTCCATGCCGGGAAAGGTAGCGTTCCAGTTCTCGGCGGCTGCTGGCCCCAGTGGGAAATGTCTTGTCGCGCCTTGCATCCATTGCGAGATCGCCGACCGGATCATTCCTGTCAGTTTGGGTGAGTAGCCAGCGATGAAATGGTGCGCGCATCGTTTCGCGCGCAAAGTGCTCTGTCATGGCAATGCCAGCCAGAAGGTTTACCGCATCAGCAGGACGGCGCCAGTTGGCCTTCGAATCCGGCGACCGCTGGTTCCAGCGGTCGAGCGATCCCAGATAACGCTCGCCATGCGTTTCGCCTCGATGCCGCTGCGGATCATCGAAATGTCCCGCCTCCGTGAACACATCGCATCGAGCGCAGTAGAAAAGAGTCGGGTTGTCGTCGTCCTGATCCCCATGCAGGTAATACCTGTCATGATTTGAGGGCGCAGACTTGCGCGGCATCGGAGGTGCGGCTTTGATGGTGGTCGCAGCGTCGCTGTGCTTGACCAGCAGGGACCAGTTCTTGAAGCCCTGCTGGGTTGCAATGCGGTCCAATGCATCGCTATGGGGCATGGAAAGCTCGCGGACGAGCTTCTTGGCTTCGCGCTTGAAGCGGTCGATTTGAGAAGATGAGAATGAAACGGCCATGGGTTGAACTCCGCGGTCGCGGTGACTTCGATGCGCCCACACACCGAGCCAGCGGCGACCATAGGGGTCAAGCCAAGACTCGCCAATCTCGTGCTGTCGAAACGACTTCGCCTCGTGGGCGGGCAGGCCTGCAAGAAGGCCTGGGCTCAGTTTACACGCGTTGCGCGTGTATCTTTGCGAAAAGGCAGGTCTGTGCCGCTGAGACCTGGCATTCACGACGCCCCGCCGAAGCGGGGCGCTGCGGCCGTCAGGCCGCCTGGGGCTTGCTGCGCGACCAGATCAGGTCGTGCGTGCCGTCCTCGCCTTCGATCAGGCGGGCATAGACCGTTGCCGGGAACGAAGGATCGTCGAGGGTCACGGACACGTAGGGCCGCTCGGCCTTGCTGACTTTCTTCCACGCCGCGCCGATGTCGAAGCCCGCCGCCTGCACGCGGTAGTCGGGGGCGTGTTCGTTGTCCCCCTTGTCGTTGGGAACCAGCTTGGCCTTGACGTTGAGCGTCAGGGTGCGAAGCGTGCCGGTGAAGCCGTCTTTGTCTGCGGTGAAGGTGCCGATGTTGGCCATGATGAATTTCCTTTCGGTTGAACAAGGTTCGCGCCCATCGCGTCCTTGTTGTGATCCG
>CALMCS010000702.1 GCA_937862875.1 uncultured Comamonadaceae bacterium | reverse complement strand
GTGGGTGGTACGAGTTGAATGAGGTTGAACAGGTGAAAGAATGGACGGACTACGCACAGGAAGAGCTTGGCGTGTCTACTGAGTATCTGGCCCTCACAGGCGTGCAGGGGCAGGGCATTCTTTTGTTCAACCTTCTGACGCAGGCGATATACGACGTCGAATTTGGCCAATTTGAACAGTTGGAAAATGGCAAATTGATTCCGTTATCTGCAACTTTCAGTGGGTTTCTGGAGTTTTGCAAAAAGCGTTCGGATACGAGATGACCACTTGCAGTGGCAATCTGCTGCCCGCGCTTCGACGGCCGCTCAGAAATCGGACAACGGAAATTCAAGTGACGACTTGGTGCAGCGACCACCCTCTCCAGGCATAGAGATATTCACATCATCGCGACCACGATCACAGGTCCCAAACAGCTTATCAGCCCGCACGCCGGTGAAGCTTTGTGTCAGGCTGATGTACAACGTTCCGGTCAGAAACCCCAGGTTGTCAACTTTCAAATCTTCCAGCTTGTAAAACATGTCTTCCGGGGCCAAGGAATCGCTGCAGGTATTGCGACCCATGGAGGTGAAACCATCACCATGAGGTGTCAGGTCGCCTTTGAAACTGCACTTTTCGTGTTGATCATTCAGCGTGAACTCCAACTGATCGCCGCTTTGTTTGAACGTGGAGGTGCCTTGGGCGGTTGTGAATACGGTGTCGTGGAGGGCCACCCGCGTCACGTAGAAATTGGCATTCAGCCGGTGGCGAAGATCTTCAAACGTGAAGCGCGAGAACGCCTGCTTTTTCTCGCCTGGCAAGCTGATGCTTCCTGAGGTGGCCGTATCAAACTCCATCTGCAGGGTGCCGATGAGCGTCGCGAGTTCGCCGCTGGTAACCGTGCCGCCGATGGCTGGGCCGTTCTTGTATTCCTTCAGATCGGCCGAGAACGTCTTGTCGTCATCGGCAACCTTGCCCACCGCCTGCGCAAAGGTCGCAGAACCGTCGCTTCGGTAGCCGTAGTAGGAGACGACGAGGAGATTGCTGCCTTGGCGATCGATCTGAATACCGCGTCCCGGCTTGCCGTTCACCTCGGCGCTGATTGCCCAAAGACCGGGTTGGGGGAGGTCGGCGAGTGCCGCAGTGGATACGGTGGAAATGCAAATGGCGGCCAGAAAACCGGGTGCCCCTTTTTTCATAGCTTGTCTCCTCTTTTGTGATGGGTTGGTATGTGCTGATTCGATTCAGTATAGGCAAGTGGGCGCAGTGGCTGGTTGAATGCGGGACCAGACCCGCCAATCCATTGGACCTCCCAGACCCCTCTATTCAGCGACCAGGTCGCGCAGTAAAGGAGGCAGGCCAATACCAATACCAAGACCACGGCGAAGCCGATGCGCAACAGGCTTCGAATGAGCGACCTCATGGTGATGTCAGTCCTGAGATCGTTGAGGCTCTCGCAGTCTATTGCTGAATATTTTTCACCAGTACATGCAGATTTTGTAGTCTATTCAATCAGATCGGGAAATCCTACAGTGCTTGCAAAGGTCGAAATGACCGAGAACTGTGAAAGGAATACCGATGAAAACCATCACCACCGCCTTGCTCGCCACGGGTTTGAGCGCCATGGCCTGCGCGGAGGAAACGGCACAGACTGCAGTCGTTTCAGCGCCGGCGTCGCAGCGGATTGCCGTGGCGGGCAGCCAGCACCCCCTGCCGGGGCCTGAGCAGTTTTTCAGCGGCCGAGCACGCATCGATCCGCTGTATTCGGTGAATGACAACGTGAATGCTTCGGGCGCATACGTGACCTTCGAGCCTGGGGCGCGGTCGGCGTGGCATACCCATCCCAAGGGCCAGTATCTCGTGGTGACCGCGGGAGTGGGTCTGACTCAGGAATGGGGCAAGCCGGCGCAGCAGATCAAGCCCGGCGACGTGGTGTGGTGCCCACCGGGCATCAAGCATTGGCATGGAGCGGGCCTGTTCACCGCGCTCACGCACATTGCGGTCACTCCCTCAGATACCGATGGCAAGAATGTGGACTGGATGGAGAAGGTCGACGAAACGCAATACAGCGCCGCGCAGACGGCGGCCCGCAACACAGTAGTAGAGGTCAGCACGAAATGAGTCATCAAACTCAACCAGGAAACACGGCCTCCATGGCCAAGGCCACGGCCCTGAGTGCCGTTGCTGCGGCGGCGCTGTGGCTGTCGCCAGATCAAGTGAATGCAGCACAGCAGGAGAAATCGATGAACCCCACCCCAGTAGCCACCGCATCGTCGCAGAGCCTGTCTGCAAGGCAGCAGGCCATTGTTCCCGTCACCGCATGGGCGGCCAACGGTGACATGGCGCGCCTCGACACGGCCTTGAACAGCGCGTTGGACGCGGGCATGAGCATCAACGAGGCCAAGGAGCTGCTGGTGCAGGTCTATGCCTATGCGGGCTTTCCGCGCAGCCTCAATGCACTGGGCGAGTTGATGAAGGTGGTGGCCGCGCGCAAGCAGCGCGGCGTGGTGGATGTGCAGGGCCAGGAGCCAGGTACTGTGCCCAAGGGCGATGCCTTGCTCGCCCAAGGTACGGCCAACCAGACCCAACTCTCGGGCGGACCGGTGACCGGGCCACTCTTCGATTTCGCACCGGCGATCGACGAGTACCTGAAGACCCATTTGTTCGGCGATATCTTCGCGCGCAACAACCTCGACTGGCAAAGCCGCGAACTCGCAACCCTGGGCATTCTGGCCGCGCTGCCTGGCGTGGAGAGTCAGCTGCAGTCGCACATGCGCATCAGCATGAACACGGGGCTCACCGCGGGCCAGTTGCAGCAGGTGGCGCAGATCCTGGCGAGTCAGGTGGATGCGGCATCCGGAGCCAGAGCCGAGAGCGCCTTGAACGCGCATCTGCGTTCGCTGCAAGCGTCAGCGAAGGCCGAGTGAGTTGAAGCCCGGGGAGATGCTCGACGCCGCCACCAAGGCGCTGAATGCGGCGGAAATCACCCGCCGCTATCCCGTAAAGCCCTGATCGATTGTTCCTTTGAAATGAAAAAACCCGGCGCAATGGCCGGGTTTTTCTATTGTGGATCTTCACCGCAGCTTACTTGGCGGGGTCCGTCACAAAGCCGATCTTCTTGATGCCCGCACGTTGAGCGGCAGACATGACCAGCGCGACGCGTTCGTAGCGCACGTCCTTGTCACCGCGGATATGCAGGTCGGGCTGAGGGTCCTTGCGGGCTTCTTCGGCCATACGGGGTTCGAGCTGATCGTCGCTGATGTCGCTCTCGTTCCAGTGGAATTTGCCATCGGCCGTGACCGAGAGGCGCACGGTCTCCGGCTTGAGCACTTCTTCGATATTCGAAGCGCGCGGCAGATCCACCGGCACGGCGTGTTTGATCACCGGCACGGTGATGATGAAGATGATGAGCAGCACCAGCATGACGTCCACGAGGGGGGTCATGTTGATTTCGTTCATCACGTCATCTGCTTCGTCCTGTGTACCGAAAGCCATGGTGAATTACCCCTTTTTGATGGGCAGCACTTTGCCAGTTTCGCCGTGGCTCGTCACGCGGGCTCCGGTGATGAAAAAGGCGTGCAGATCGTGGGCGAAGCTGTTCAGGCCATTCAGGATGGACTTGTTGCCACGCACCAGTGCGTTGTAGCCGAGGACGGCGGGAATCGCGACGGCCAGGCCGAGGGCGGTCATGATCAGCGCTTCACCGATCGGGCCGGCGACCTTGTCGATGGTGGATTGGCCCGAGGTGCCGATCGCGACCAGCGCGTGGTAGATGCCCCAGACGGTGCCGAACAGGCCGATGAAGGGAGCGGTCGAGCCCACGGAGGCCAGGATCGCCAGACCGGATTGCAGGCGGGCGGTGAACTCGTCGATGCAGTTGCGCAGGCAGCGCGTGATCCAGTCGCTCACGTCGAGCGAGTCGTGCAGGTGTGCCTGGGTGTTGCGGTGGTGGGCGGTGGCTTCACGGCCTTCCATCGCGAGGATGCGGAACGGGTTGCTGGGGTCGCTGCCGAGCTTGGTCATGCCGGCGGCGAAGTCTTCGCTGTGCCAGAAATCGCGTGCTACGCGGGCATTCTTCTTGAAGCGCCAGATGTCGAGCGCCTTGAGGATGATGACGATCCACGATGCGAGTGACATGCAGACCAGGAGAATAGCGACGGCGCGAGTGACGAAGTCACCTTGCACCCAGACATTGGCGATGCCGAATTGGGAATTCATGAAAACTCCTGCGAGATTTATTGTTGGAGAACGAAATTGACGGGCACCAGGTATTCCATTGCTTCGGCGACGCCATTGCGTTTACCGGGCACGAACTTCCAGCGTTTGACAGTTTCAAGTGCCGCGTTGTCCAAGCGGTCGAAGCCGCTGGATTTGGCGATTTCCACTTTTTCCGGAACACCTTGTGCGCTGATGAGAACGCGCAAGGTCACCTTGCCCTGCTCGCCAAGACGGCGGCTGACAGAAGGAAAAGCGGGTGAAGGGTTGTTCAGATAGGCAGCGTTACTCGACGGCAGCTCGATGCGCGGCGCGGCCGGTGGCGCGGGTGCTGCCGGAGCAGGCGTTGGCGCAGGGGCGGGCGGAGCAGGAGGGGCTGGCGGTGCGGGTGGCGCCGGTGGCTGCGTATCCAAAGCGCCGGTAGGGGCGTTGGGAGACGGTGTGGGGTCGTTGATCGCCGCCGGCAAAGGAGCTGCTTTCGGCTTGGGAGGCGTTGGCGTTGGCTTTGGCGGAGGTGCCGGGGCCGGTTTGGGCGGCGGTGGCTTGGGGGCGGGGGGCGTTGGCGGTGTGGGCACGGGTGCCGCAACAGGAGCCGGTGGCGAGACGAATTCGCTGATCAGTTGCGCTGGAACAATCACCTCGGGGGGCGTGTGCTTCGACATGCCCGCCTGAACGGCCCAAAGGCCGGCGATATGCAAAACCAACACGGAGCCAGCGACCACTGCATTGCGG
Source organism: uncultured Comamonadaceae bacterium (assembly GCA_937862875.1). Classification (GTDB taxonomy): domain Bacteria; phylum Pseudomonadota; class Gammaproteobacteria; order Burkholderiales; family Burkholderiaceae_C; genus Diaphorobacter_A. The sequence goes on along the minus strand of CALMCS010000702.1, from coordinate 693 downwards.
CCGGTGCGGCCGACGGGGTCTATTTGATCAATCTGGGACATAAAAAAGGCGGCTGACGATCGCTTGAAGAAACCCAAGCGCTGACAGCGGCCGGATATTCGAAAGGAAGTTTGTTATTTGCGCAGAACCCACCAAACTGAGACTACGACAAGAATCAGACTGCCTGCAAGTGCCGAGATGAATTCCATGCTTTGCTCTCTGTAATGGAGTTGGCAAGCTGGATCGTCTTTGGCGCTGACTCGTTGTGCAGCGCAGCCACGGGGCCGGAGGCACAACACTGCGAAACCACATCACGCGCACACTGCTCGCAGCGACCACATTGGGTGGCTACGCCCAGTTCGAATTGAATTTCGTCAAAGCTCATCCCCGCATGCGCATGGCGTGCGATTTCGCGGTCAGAGACTCGGCGGCAAACACAGACGATCATGATGCAAAGAGGCCTAGCTGGCTTGTTGAATTGACTGATCGAATTATAAATGCGAATTCATCGCATTTGCAATAAATAACCACGACGCGAACTGGATATAGATCAGCAATGAGCCCAAAAAGGGAGGGCGACAGAGGAGAAACGAACAAAAAAGCCAGCGGTATCCGGTATCCAAACATCAGCAACGCAGCGGGCGGAGCCCAGGAATCAAGCCCCCGAATGACGAGATAGGGTGCCAGGCTAGGCGTCGATGCTGCGGACAGTAC
>CALMCS010000701.1 GCA_937862875.1 uncultured Comamonadaceae bacterium | reverse complement strand
CGAGCCGGCAATCGCATTCGCGAGTAGCTATACTTTCGACTCTTCGCTAGGGGTGTTGCAATCGAATCCATGGATCCGATGTGCGGCTGAGAGAGTCCCTTTGAACCTGTGAGTTAATCCTCGCGCAGGGAAGCCGCGAACTACGGACCAGACCGGGCAATGCCTCGGTCGGCACCGCTTCGGCCCCAGCGCGTTTCATAAAAAAATCGTCCGGAGCGCGAATGCAAACCACCTCAACCCCAGTCACCAACGAAGCGTTGGCGCCCCTGTCGGCGGATCGACGCGTCTTCCGTTGGCACGACCATGCCTCTCTCTGGTTCAGCCTCGGCGTAGGTTTGCTGGTGATGCAGGTGGGCGCGTACCTGATGCCGGCGCTCAGCACGCAGCAAGCGCTGTTGGCCATCGTGTGCGGCTCGCTGATCGGTGCGGGTCTGCTCGGCTGGATGGCGAAAATTGCCTGCGAAAGCGGCCTCGCCAGCGCGGGTCTGATGCACTCGGTGTTTGGCCGCCGGTTCGCCAGCCTGCCGATCATTCTCAACATCGTCCAGCTCGTCGGCTGGGGCACGTTCGAGCTCGTCGTGATGCGCGACGCCACGGTCGCCATCGGCCGCCAATCCGGCACCATGGCGCAAACCTGGTGGCCGATGGTAGCCACGCTGCTCTGGGGTGGCGTGGTCATGGCCCTGATCAGCGGCTCCATGGTGCAACTGGTGCGCCGCGTGATCGCTCGCGTGGCGCTGCCGCTGGTGGTGCTGTCGCTGCTGTGGCTGACCTGGCAATTCCTGTCGCTGGCCAACGCCCAGGGCCTGTCGCAACTCTGGAATCGCCCCGGCGAAGGCGGCATGGGAGTCATGCCCGCGCTCGATCTGGTGATCGCCATGCCGATTTCCTGGCTGCCCCTCGTGGCCGACTACGCCCGCCACGGCACCAGCGGCAAGGGCGCGCTGCGCGGCACCTGGCTGGGCTATGCGCTCGCCAACATCTGGTGCTATTCGCTCGGCGTGCTGGTCGCGCTGACGCTGCCCAGCACCGATCTGGTCACCGCTCTGCTCCTGGCCCAAGGCGGCCTGATCGCCCTGTCGCTGATCCTCATCGACGAGGTCGACAACGCCTACGGCGACACCTACTCCGGCGCCGTGTCCGCACACAGCCTGATGCCCGACTGGAGCGTGCGCCGCTGGGGCATGGTGGTCGCAGTGGCCTGTACCGCCCTCGCGATGGTGCTGCCCATGCACAGCCTGGAGCCCTTCCTGCTGCTGCTCAGCTCGGTGTTTGTGCCACTGTTCGGCGTGATTCTGGGACGCCTTTCGGGACTGGGCGAGCGCACACAGCAGCTGCTGAGCAACGCGCTCAACGTGCATGCGGTGCCGGTGGCGATCTGGATCGTCGGGATCGCGTTCTATCATCTGCTGCCGAAGCTGGCTCCAGATCTGGGCTCGGCGATTCCTACCCTGGTCGTTTGCTTTGTGCTCGCCAGGTTGTCGCGCAAGTAATTGCTGAAACCTCGCGCCGGGCCCCAAAATATCCGCAATGAGCCAAGAGACCCCTTCAACGCCAATTGCGAACAACGCGGTGCCAACGGCTGAAGCGCCGCCGCTTCATCGCCCTTGGGCCATCGCTCTGGCCCTGTCCCTCGGCGCGGCCGTGGCGCTCGGCCTGTCTCGGTTCTCCTACGGCCTGCTGCTGCCGCCCATGCGCGAAGACCTTGGGTGGACCTATCTGGTCGCAGGCAGCATGAACACGGCCAATGCCTTTGGCTACTTCGGCGGTGCACTGATCACGCCGTGGTTGATGCGCCGCCTGGGCGTGTGGCGGGTGCTGATGTTGGGCGCTGTTCTGGCGGGCCTTTTCATGCTGGCCACGGGTGTCCTCACCGACACCACCGCGCTGATGCTGCAGCGCCTGTTGGCGGGCGTTGCCAGTGCGCTGGTCTTCACTGCGGGCGGCGTTCTGGCGGCGCGCCTGCGGTCCATGTTCCCTCGCCATGCGGGTTTTCTGATCGGCCTGTACTACGGCGGCACGGGCATTGGTATCACGCTGTCGGCGCTGTTGGTTCCTGCGAGTCTTGCCTCTGCACATACGCACGGTGCGGCGCATGGTTGGCAGTGGTCCTGGTTGGGCCTGGGTCTGGCCTGTCTGGTGGCAGCCGTGATCATGGCGCGCCCGGCGCGGCTGATTGGCGAGCCTGCCCGCATGCAAACGGCCGGCTCCCGATTCTCGGTACGGGACTTTCGTTTTGGGCTGGCCGGCTACTTCATGTTTGGCGCGGGCTATATCGGCTACATGACCTTTGTCATCGCCCTGCTCAAGCAGCAAGGCATGTCCCCCACGCGCATTACCGTGTTCTATGCCTTGCTCGGCGTTGCGGTGCTGATCAGCTCGCGCATCTGGGCGCGCATGCTCGACTACTTCAAGGGCGGGCAGTCGATGGCGATTCTGAATGGCCTGCTGGCGGTCGTGACGGTGCTGCCCGCGCTCACGGCATCCGCGCCCGTGGTCTTTGTCTCGGGGCTTGTGTTCGGCATGGTGTTTCTGTCGGTGGTCACTTCGACCACGGTACTGGTGCGCCACAACCTGCCGCAATCGGCCTGGCCAGCGGGCATCAGCGCGTTCACCACGGTGTTCGCACTGGGGCAGATCGTGGGCCCCACGCTCGTCGGCTGGGTGGCCGATGGCGCTGGTGGACTCGAGCGCGGCCTGCTGGTATCGGCTGGATGTTTGCTGTTGGGCGCGGTGCTGGCCTGGCAGCAGAAGGCCCTCGCCACCCACACCTGAGCGCCCTGCGCTGCGTCGATTCGAAAATTAATTCGCCGATTTGGACAATCAGATTGAACTTTGCGCAGATCGAGCCCTCCCTCTGCGAAGCAGTTATCAATTGTTTCAACCCCATCAGGAGAATTTGCGCAGTGCTTTTCAATACAGCCGCATTCAGCACCCCCTCAAGCTTTCGTCCCCTGCACAGCATCGCTGGCTGCGTGATCGCAGCCAGTATGTGGGTCTCGGGCATTGCCAACGCGGCGGAATTCGTCAGCGTCAAAGGCAACACGGTGAACGTGCGTGCCCAGGCCAATACCCACTCCAACACCCTGTGGGAACTCGGCAAGGGCTACCCGCTGCAAGTGCAGCAACGCAAAGGCCAATGGCTCAAGGTGCGCGACTACGAAGCGTCGCTCGGCTGGGTGTATGCGCCGCTGACCACCAAGACACCGCACCGCATCGTCAGGGCGGCCTCCGCCAACATGCGCGCGACGGGAAGCACCAATGCCAAGGTGGTCGGCAAATTGAAAAAGCACGACATCGTGCGCACGCTCAAGAGCAGTGGCAGCTGGACGCAAGTCCAACGCACCGACGGACGCACCGGCTGGGTTGCCAAAAACCTGACCTGGGGTTGGTAAGCAACGGCAAAAACGCCATCGCCATCGCCATCGGTCGTCGGTTGATACGACGACCGATGCGCAGTTTTACTTGATGATCACTTGCGCCACCGGCGCGAATCCATGATTCAACGGGCCGTGACCGTGGCCGGTGTGCACCTGCGCCCCGGCTGCAATCGCGCCCAGGATGTAGGCCCGTGCCTTTTGCACGGCGCTCACCAGCGGCTCGCCCAGTGCGAGATGCGATGCGATCGCCGACGACAGGGTGCAGCCCGTGCCATGTCCGTTGTGTGTGGCGATGCGCTGCGATCCGAGGCGATGGTGCTCGCCCTTCGAGACGGCCAGCAAATCCACCACCCAGTCGCCCGGCAGATGTCCGCCCTTGAGCAACGCGGCGCGTGCACCGAGGTCGAGCAGCGCGTTGGCGGCCTCGTCCAGATCGGCCTCGCCGGCAATCTTGCGGCCCAGCAACCAGCCCGCCTCATCGAGATTGGGCGTCACGACGGTGGCGAGCGGAAACAGCTCGCTCACCAGCGCTGCCTCGGTATCCGCGGCAATCAGCCGATCGCCGCTGGTGGCCACCATCACCGGGTCGAGCACGACGTTGGGCAGATCGAAGCGACGAATCGCATCGGCCACCACGCGCACCACGTCGGGCGAATGCAGCATGCCGATCTTCACGGCATCCACGCCAATGTCTTCCACCACGGCGTCGATCTGCGCCTTGAGGAACTCCGGCGGCACGCCATGAATGCCGCGCACGCCCTGCGTGTTCTGCGCAGTCAAGGCGGCAATGGCCGTCATGCCGTAGCAGCCCAGGGCGCTGAATGTCTTCAGATCGGCCTGAATGCCTGCACCACCACCGCTGTCGGAGCCAGCAATGGACAACACCCGCGCATACCGCGACAGACCTTCGCGCAGATTTTGCTGCGTCTGATTTTCTTTGCTCATGTCAAAAATTATCGGGCATTACGCGAAGGCTTTTGGGAACAAGAGTAATTGACCGCAAGACAATCGCAAGTCAAAGACATGACTTCCGGGTATCCCAACACCATCAACGCAGCGCACAGAGCCGAAGAACTGGGCCCCCGAATGACGAGATAGAGTTCTAGGCTAGGAGTCTGCGCGGCAGAAGCTTTTCTGCTGCGGATCTGAACTCAGAGCCCAG
>CALMCS010000700.1 GCA_937862875.1 uncultured Comamonadaceae bacterium | reverse complement strand
TGGCGAACACAGTGAGCAAGTAGCGCTCGCGTGCGTTGCGAAGTTTGGGATCGTCTCCCGACTGCGGCCCAAAGTTCCGAGTGAATCCTGTCCAGTGTTCGATGTCGGCGAGGACATCCAGCAGATTGCGGGGGGCTACACGGTTTTCGATAGCGGCATGCAGGGCGATGGCCGAAGCCGGCAATTCGCGTGCAACAACACGCCGCAGCGTCGGCTCACCGTTGGCACCGATCACCACGTCTCCAGCATGCTGCGGAAACTCATCATCGATTTTCTTGGCCGTCTCGGTGAGCAATTGCTTGAGCCCGTCTACGAAGTCACCCGCAGTGGCTGGTATTCCAATCCGGTCGCAATAGGTTGGCAGCTGCGCTTCGCACTCCTTCCAGGGCAGCAGTTGCAAGCGGTAGTCGGCAAATGACTCCGAGCCTTCAATGCACACATCGCCAGAGCGAAGATCACCACACAAATAGCTGAACACACAGACTTCGAGGTAGCGACGGTTCGTCGGATGCCCCAGACCATGGGAACGGCGCACCAGCTTGCGCCAGCGCTCGGAGGCGAACGATAGCGCCAGGTCATCCTCGATCCACTCAACCTTGCGATGCTCGTTGGCCAGCACGACCTGAAGGGCGTCCAGCAGACTGCGGTCCTGAGTAGCAGCCTCGAAGCGCAACGCCTTCGCCATTCGGAACATCGCCGCACGCCAACTGCTGAAGGCCTTCCAGAGCAGCGGCAGATGGTTGCCGCCGCTCCACACACGGATGGCCTCACAGTCCATCGTCAGTTGATCCAGGCTGCCGTGCGGGGCAAGCAGATCTCGAACGCGCTGCCCGGTACTCGCGTCATCCAGGTTTTCTGCGAGGATCTCCAGCACCTGCTCCAGCGTGGCGACGAGTTCTTCGCTCAGTTCACGTTGGCGAGACTGGATGACCTGCAGTTCTTCTCTGGCGGTCTTGTGGATGGCTCCGATGCGGCGGATGAACATTTCGGCCACATCGTCGCGGGCCCTCACGCGCATCTGTCGGATCAATGCCAGGATCAATGTGTAGCGCTTGGCGGGCAGCAAGTCCTTCATGTCGCCCGCATCGAGCGCCGATGCCATGCCTGCCATGTAGTTCAGCTTGGTGACCGGCACGCCATCGAGCAACGCATCGCTGTCAGGCAGGGACTCAAGCCAGGTCAGTTGGTCGAGTAACAAATCGAGATGCTTGCGCGAGGCTTTTTTGGCCGATTTCTTGATCTGGTTGTACAGAGTTCGCCGTACCGGCAATTCGGACTCTAACAACCGGTCAAGCCACGCTCGCTGGGCCGAATTCAAGCGCTGGTTGATTCGCTCGTGCAACGAGGCTTCCGCGGCCGAGTGGGCTTGTTCGGAGATTTCGTCGAGCGTGCGAAACACCGGAAGCTCGTAACCCAGCCGCACCAACTCTTCGATAGTGATGTTGATGATGTCAACGCGGGTCTCCACGACACTGGCAACCTGCTGGGCTATCTGGATAGCCAGCGTTCTGGTTTTCCCGTCGGTGTAGGGCTTCACGCCGAGCAGTTCTCGAATCGCTTTGTGGTGGCGATACAGCGTGGCGAGCGAAGCGAATTCGATCTTGTCAGTCGGTGTCAGACCGAGCGTTGCAGAAACATGCTCGATAACGTCGGCAGGAATCGCATCGAACGCGGGGAAGTGGCGCAGAAACTCGAAGCATTTGAGCAGCACGAGAATGGCCAAGCGGCGTTCCGAGGTGCGCGAGTGCTGCTGGGCCCATTCGATTTCTTCGGGCCGCGGTGTGAAAGACCCCTGCAAGTCCTTGAGCGTCAACGTTCGAGGAAATCGAGGGTACGCAGTACGTTCAATGCTCGCCATGGCGCAAGACTCCCACAATGCAGGGTGTTGGTCTGAGCACACAGCGTAGCCGATGTCGCCAAGTCTCTGCTGGTACAGCGACGCTGTTGGCGTCTCAGGCTGCGTAGAGTCTTCATACCTTTGGCTGTCGATTGCGCAGTCCGTGATGTGTGAACATCCACGCAGGCGAAAAGCGCTCCCTCTCGAGGATCTGCAATCCAAACGGACTCGGGCCAGCCGGGAGTTTTGATGAGAGGAAAGGGACTCGAAGACCACATGCCAATGCAAACGGCAACCAGTTGATAGACTCACCGCAAAGCACCAATGAGGTGCGTGCCCCCTGACTGCTGGTAGTGCTGCGCGCCGACCCTGCGGATTCCACCTCCGATCTCCACACTCTTTACATGAACACGTTCATGCCCTTCAGCTACGACTTGTTCGTGATCGCAGCGTCGTTTGTCATTGCCATGTTGGCCTCCTACGTCACACTGGATCTGGCCCGACGGGTGCGCACCGCCCAGCGCCGCGTGGGCCTGGCTTGGTGGACCGCGGGCTCCATCGTCATGGGCACGGGCATCTGGTCCATGCACTTCCTGGGCATGCAGTCCTTCAAGCTGCCGATTGCCATCGGCTTTGCCGGCGGGCTCACGTTACTGTCATGGCTTGCAGCCGTGTGTGCATCAGGGGTAGCACTGGGGCTGGCCAGCCGCGAGGCCTTCGGCCACACCCACCTCGCACTGGGCGCACTGGCGATGGGCGCGGGTATCAGCGGCATGCACTACATCGGCATGGCAGCGATGGACATGGCCCCTGGCATTGTCTGGAATTGGTGGATAGTGGCCCTGTCCGTGCTGATCGCGGTGCTGGCCTCTGCCTCCGCACTCCTCATCTTCAAGTTGCTGCGCCGGGTTCAGCGCAGCCAGCGCGTAGCCTACCAGTTGGTCGCGTCATTCGTAATGGCAGTCGCCATCTGCGGCATGCACTACACCGGTATGGCCGCAGCCAGCTTTGCCATGGGATCGGTGTGCATGAGTGCGAGGGAGTTGGGCGGCCCAGGCCTCACGGCCATGGTGCTAATGGCTACCGGCATGCTGCTGGTCAGCACACTATTCACCTCCATCCTGGATGCAAGGCTGCAAAGTACGGCACTAAGGCTGACCCAGTCGCTCCAAGAGAGCAACGTTCGCTTGCAGGCCGCAAATGACGAACTGCAAAAGCGCACCTTTGCTGATCCTCTGACGGGCCTGCCCAACCGTCTGCTTTTCGAAGATCGGCTGAGCCACGCGCTGCTGCGCCTGGGCCGCACCAACCATCTGCGCGTGGTGGATCGGCTGGCCGTGCTGTTCGTAGATCTGGATGGATTCAAGCCCATCAATGATTCCTTCGGCCATGCTGCGGGCGATGTGATCCTGCACGGGGCTGCCGAGCGACTGCAGCATGAAGCGCGCGAGTCCGACACGGTGGCCCGCGTGGGTGGCGATGAGTTCCTGATCCTGCTGGAGGACGTGACCGATGTGGCCGCCTGCGTCACCGTGGCCAACCGAGTGCTGGCCTCGCTGTCGCGGCCGTTCGAGTTCTCGGGCAAGCAGGTGCAGATCGCCTGCTCCATCGGCATCGTGGTCCACCCCGACCACGGTGACAGCACCAAGCTGATCGCCAATGCCGACGCCGCCATGTACGCCGCCAAGCGCGCAGGCGGAAGCTGCTATGCGCTGTTCGAGCCACACATGGGCTCGGATGCATCCGAGCAACTGGAGCTGCTAAACGACCTGCGCCAGGCACTGGACCGGAGTGAACTGGCCCTGCACTATCAGCCCAAGATCGACGGGGTACGCGGCCAGATCAGCGGAGTGGAGGCCCTGCTGCGCTGGAACCATCCCAAGCACGGCATGGTGAGCCCGGTGCTCTTTATTGCTCTCGCCGAGCGCTTTGGACTGATTGGGCGCCTGGGCAATTGGGTTATCAACGAGGCCTGCCGCCAGATGGCTGAATGGGCTCACAGCGGCCTGCGCATGCGTATGGCGATCAATCTCTCGGTGCACCAGATTCGCGAAAGCGACTTGGTCGAGCGCATAGAGCACGCGCTTCAAAGCAATGCGCTCGATGCCTCGCAACTGCTATGCGAGATCACCGAATCAGTGGCCATGGAGGACATCAAGGCCACGCAGCGCACCTTCGACGGGCTTGCACGCATTGGCGTGTTCCTGTCCATCGACGACTTCGGCACCGGCTACTCCAGCCTGAACTACCTGCGCCAGTTGCCCGCGCAGCAGCTTAAGATCGACCGCAGCTTCGTTAGCGATCTGGAAACCAGCGAAGACGCTCGCGCCGTGGTCAGTGCCGTGGTGAGCCTGGCACATGCTTTGGGCCTGCGGGTGGTCGCCGAGGGCGTTGAAACCGCCGGCCAGCGTGACATTTTGTTGGAAATGCGCTGCGATGAGCTGCAGGGATTTTTCTACGCCCGTCCCATGTCAGCGGACTCTCTTAGGGCCTGGACGCAGGGAGACAAGCCAGCGGGTGGCGCGGATTTCACGCCATCCATCATTGGTACGTCATGACCGGCGCGCTTTGTTGCGCCACCTGAATACCTGCAAGCATGACCTCAATCCCAGGATAGGCAGGACTTCAGCGATTAGCTCTGCTCGTCCCAGTTGTGTTGAATGTGCACTTGCGGCGCACAACGCTTGAATTCACTGTAAATGAAT
>CALMCS010000699.1 GCA_937862875.1 uncultured Comamonadaceae bacterium | reverse complement strand
CGGCTACGCGGCCTTACAACAGGCCCTGGGCGCGTTCCAGGCCGAGATCGCCAAAACGCCCGGCATGCACTACCCCGTCAGCGCCTACCAATCCAATATCCCGCAACTCGAGGTCAAGATCGATCGGACCAAGGCCAAGGCACAGGGTGTCGCACTGAGCGATCTGTTCCAGACCATGCAGGCCTATTTGGGCTCGGTGTATGTGAACGACTTCAACGCCTTCGGCCGCGTGTACCGCGTGATGCTCCAGGCCGATGCCGACTATCGCCAGACGGCGGAAGACATCGGCAAATTGCAGACCCGCAACAGCCAGGGCGACATGGTGCCGCTCTCGTCGATGGTGACCGTGATCCCGAGCTACGGGCCCGATCCGGTCCTGCGCTACAACGGTTTCCCGGCGGCCGACTTGATCGGCGACGCGGATCCACGGGTTCTGTCTTCGTCGGAAACACTCGCCAAGCTGCGTGAAATCGCCGATCGGACACTCCCGCCCGGCATCGAGCTGGCCTGGACCGAGATGAGCTACCAACAAGTCGAGCAGAGCCACGCCGCGGTGGTGGTGTTCGCCCTGGCCGTGATGCTGGTCTTCCTGGTGCTGGCCGCCCTCTATGAAAGCTGGACCATGCCGCTCGCGGTGATTCTGATCGTGCCGGTCTGCATCTGCGCCGCGCTGTTCGGCGTATGGCTTTCGGGCGGAGACAACAACGTCTTTGTACAGGTCGGACTGGTCGTGCTGATGGGCCTGGCCTGCAAGAACGCGATTCTGATCATCGAGTTTGCACGCGAGCTCGAGATGCAGGGCGCCAGCATCGTGGACGCCGCACGCGAGGCCTGCCGCCTGCGTCTGCGCCCCATCGTGATGACGTCGATCGCCTTCATCGCCGGCGCGGTGCCGCTGCTCGCAGGCCATGGCGCGGGCTCCGAAGTGCGCGCGGCCACCGGCATCACCGTGTTCTCGGGCATGTTGGGCGTGACGATCTTTGGCCTGTTTCTCACCCCCGTGTTCTACGTGACCTTGCGAAAGCTGAGCGGAACCCAACTTCACCCACACACCGAGGCCGTGCAGCAGCCCCCACATCCACAGGAGCCAATCCATGGTTAAGTACATCCCCAGGAGCAGCATCACCATCGCCTGCGCCCTCATGCTGGCGGGCTGCGCGGCGGTCGGTCCAGACTTTCATCGACCTGCCAGCGAAGGCGTGGTGCCAGGCGCGTTCGCCCGTGACAGGCTCGAGGCCGGCCAAGCGCCTACTCTGCTCGCCACCACGGATGTCCGTGACACGGTTTTCTGGAGCGGCTTCGGTGACGAGCAGCTCACGCAGCTGGTTCAGCAAGCGCTCCAGAACAACCACGACCTGGGCGCCGCCATGGCCCGACTGCAGGCGGCGGAATCCATGCTGAACCAAACGCAGTGGGACCGCTTCCCCACCGTCACCATGAACGGCGCGGCCACGCAGCAAAAGCTCAGTGCCGATCAGGTCAGTCCGGGCCAGCCGCGATCCACCCGCTCCTACCACAGCGGCATCGCGGCCCACTGGGAATTGGACCTGTACGGCCGCGTCCGCCGCGCCATCGAGGCCGAGCAGGCGCAACTCCAGGCCTCGAACGCAGACGTGGCAGCCCTGCAGGTCGTGATCGCAGCGCAGGTGGCGGACAGCTACACCCAGTTGCAGGGCTTGCAAGCGCGTCTGCACATCGCACAGGAGGCGCTTGCCAATCAAGACGCCACCTTGCACCTGGTGAAGCGCCGAGTCCAAGCCGGAAGCGGCACCGATCTGGACACCACCCGCGCCGAGGCGCAACTGCAAACCACCAAGGCGCGCATTCCCCCGTTGAAGCTCCAGATCGCGATGCAGCAACACCGCCTGGCCGTCCTGCTCGGCGTATCGCCCGACCGCTTGATCGCCCAGTTGGACGTGCCCAAGGCTCTCCCCCACATGCCACCCGCGGTGGCCCCCGGAACC
>CALMCS010000698.1 GCA_937862875.1 uncultured Comamonadaceae bacterium | reverse complement strand
GCCGCGACCACCGCACCGGCACCGCTGACCGCCGAGCCGGCTCCCGCGCCCTATCTGGCCGAGGACGACAGCCCGCCGCCGTTCTCCAACACCGACCCGCTGCCGAGCGATCTGCAAGCCTGGCTCGATCGCCAGGAGCGCGAGATTCTCGTGCGTGCGCTGCGCGAGTCCGGCTTCAACCGCACCGCCACGGCCGCGCGCCTGGGCATCAGCCTGCGGCAGATCCGCTACCGCATCGAGCGCCTGAACATCTCGGAAGCCGAGGGCGGCACGGACCACCCCAGTGTCGACTGACGTGCCACGCCGCACCCCAAAGTCTTCCCGATGGACGGGCGGCTGGTACCTGAACGCCCGCCGCGTGGACTCGCCGAACTTCGGCCCACGCCCGGCTGAGGCGGTGATCGACCTGGTCGTGGTGCACTCCATCAGCCTGCCGCCGGGCGAGTACGGCACGGGCGATATCGAGCGTCTCTTTACCAATACTTTGGACTGGGATGCGCATCCCTACTTCAACACCATACGCGGCATACAGGTTTCCAGTCATTTCGTGATCGCAAGAAGTGGGACAATCACGCAGTTCGTCGATTGTGATCAGCGAGCTTGGCATGCAGGGGGTTCGCATTACCGCGGACGCGACAACTGCAACGACGACTCGATCGGCATTGAACTGGAAGGATTGGAAGGCGAGAGTTTTACTGAAGCGCAATACACCGCTCTCACATCACTGTGCAGAGATTTGGATCAAAGGTATTGCATCCGCTTCATCGCCGGGCATGAGCACGTTGCGCCAGATCGCAAACGTGATCCAGGCCCCGGATTTGAATGGCAAAAATTGCGCAACAAATTGTGTGATCTGGGTTGGTGGTTTCCACTACCCGCTAGCAACCGCTAGTACCCCATGGTTATCGCAAGCCGCAACTTCTGAAGTTTTTTCCCACACCTGATTTCCCCGAATGATGCGGGCTAGCGGAGCATATTGCCGCATAGGTCGCATCAATCGGTGATTTGTCCATCCAAATGCCCTCAGCACAACCAATTCGGCGGCGATCAATGCACCGCCGAGTGGGTCCAAATACCCCACTTTGACCGGACACCCCCCTGCAGCGGATACACTACAGGTAGTGTCTTGAACTATTCAGACACCCCAGATATAGTGTGTCACGGCCCTTCCGCGGCATAACTCGCCCGACGATGTGCCGACCCCAACGTCCCGCACATCGCACCCGACTGCTCCATTAGAGGAACACATGCAAGCTGTACAAACTCCAGCCAATGAGTCGAGCCCTGCGCTCGCGAAATCGTCGACTTCTGCTGCTGCGCCCAGCGTCGCCGCACAGGGCAACTTCGCCCAATTCCAGATCATTCGCCGCAATGGCGCTGTCGTGCCTTTCGAGCCGCAGAAGATCGCCGTGGCGATGATGAAAGCGTTTCTGGCAACGCACGGCGCGCAAGGCGCCGCTTCGGCCAGCATCCGCGAAGTGGTCGACAACCTCACGCAGTCGGTCGTGTACGCACTGACCCGTTCGCGTCCAGGCGGCGGCACCTTCCATATTGAAGACGTGCAGGACCAGGTCGAACTGGGCCTGATGCGCGGCGGCCACCACGAAGTGGCGCGTGCCTACGTGCTGTACCGCGAGCGCCGCAAGGAAGAGCGCGCTCAGCGCCGCGAACAATTGCTGCCGCAAGTGCCGACCATGCATGTGCTGGAAAACGGCCAACGCGTCGAACTCGACGTGCTGCGTCTGCACTCGCTGATCGAAGCCGCCTGCGCCAATCTGGGCGAGCACGTGACGGCCGCTCCGATCGTCACCGAAACCATGCGCAACCTGTATGACGGCGTGCCCATGGAAGAAGTGCTCAAGGCCGCGATTCTGGCCGCGCGCACCAAGATCGAAAAAGATCCTGGCTACACCTACGCCACCGCCCGCCTGCTGCTGCACACGATCGTGCGCGAAGTGCTCGAGCGCGACGTGATCCCGGCCGAAATGCCTGCCGCCTACGCAGAGTATTTCCCCAAGTTCATCCAGAAGGGTGTGGACAACGAATTGCTCGACGAGCGCCTCGTCACGCAATTCGATCTGCAGCGCCTCGGCGCGGCACTCAAGTCCGAGCGCGATCAGCAGTTCGACTACCTCGGCCTGCAAACGCTGTATGACCGCTACTTCCTGCACGTGCGCAAGACCCGCATCGAGCTGCCACAGGCATTCTTCATGCGCGTCGCCATGGGCCTCTCGCTGAACGAAACCGACCGCAACGCCCGCGCCATCGAGTTCTACGAAGTCCTGTCTTCGTTCGACTTCATGTCCAGCACGCCCACGCTGTTCAACAGCGGCACGCTGCGCTCGCAACTGTCTTCCTGCTACCTGACGACCGTGCCCGATCACCTCGACGGCATCTATGAGTCGATCAAGGAAAACGCACTGCTGTCCAAGTTTGCCGGCGGTCTGGGCAACGACTGGACCCGCGTGCGCGCACTCGGCTCCCATATCAAGGGCACGAACGGCGAATCGCAAGGCGTGGTTCCGTTCCTCAAGGTGGTGAACGACACCGCCGTGGCAGTGAACCAGGGCGGCAAGCGCAAGGGCGCGGTCTGCACCTACCTGGAAACCTGGCACCTCGACATCGAGGAGTTCCTGGAGCTGCGCAAGAACACCGGCGATGACCGCCGCCGCACGCACGACATGAACACCGCGAACTGGATCCCCGATCTGTTCATGAAGCGCGTCATGGAAAAGGGCCAGTGGACTCTGTTCAGCCCAGCCGACGTTCCCGATCTGCACGACCTGTACGGTGCCGCTTTCGAAAAGGCCTACGTGGCCTACGAAGCCAAGGCCGCTGCCGGCGAAGTGCGTCTGTCCAAGCAAATTCCCGCCAGCGACCTGTGGCGCAAGATGCTCTCGATGCTGTTCGAGACCGGCCACCCATGGATCACGTTCAAGGATCCTTGCAACATCCGCTCGCCACAGCAACACGTGGGCGTGGTGCACTCGTCGAACCTGTGCACGGAAATCACACTCAACACCAGCGACACCGAAACCGCGGTGTGCAACCTGGGCTCCGTCAATCTGGCACGTCACATCGTGAACGGCCAGCTCGACCACGACAAGTTGAAGAAGACGATCAACACCGCCATGCGGATGCTGGATAACGTCATCGACATCAACTACTACGCCGTGCAGAAGGCCAAGGACTCCAACATGCGCCACCGCCCTGTGGGCATGGGCCTGATGGCGTTCCAGGACGCGCTGTATGAAATGCGCATCCCTTACGCCAGCGACGCAGCGGTGAAGTTCGCCGACGAATCGATGGAAGCGATCTGCTACTACGCCTACTTCGCATCGAGCGAGCTGGCCAAGGAACGCGGCAGCTATTCCACCTACGAAGGCTCGCTGTGGTCGCGCGGCATTCTGCCAATCGACTCGCTCGACATGCTGGAAAAGGAACGCGGCGGCTACATGGAAGTGGATCGCTCCACCACCATGGATTGGGATGCACTGCGCAAGAAGATCGCCAAGGATGGCATGCGCAATTCCAACTGCGTGGCGATCGCTCCGACCGCCACCATCTCCAACATCGTGGGCGTGGATGCATCGATCGAGCCATCGTTCGGCAACCTGTCGGTGAAGTCGAATCTGTCCGGTGAGTTCACCGTCGTGAACCAGTATCTGGTCCGCGATCTGCAGCGCCTCGGCCTGTGGGACGACGTGATGGTGATGGACTTGAAGCACTTCAAGGGATCGCTGCAACCCATCGATCGCGTGCCGCAAGAAATCAAGGCGCTGTACGCCACAGCGTTCGAAGTTTCGACCACCTGGTTGGTCGAAGCAGCAGCGCGTCGCCAGAAATGGATCGATCAAGCGCAGAGTTTGAACATCTACATGGCAGGGGCATCGGGCAAAAAGCTGGATGAGACCTACAAACTCGCGTGGACTCGTGGTCTTAAAACCACGTACTACCTGCGCACGCAATCTGCAACGCACGTGGAGATGAGTACCGTCAGCGGTCGTCAGCTCAACGCCGTGTCTTCGGGTGCTGAAGGAAATTCTTCCGCTGCCCCGAAAGCCGCGCCAGCTAACGCTTTGGAGGCTGCAGCAGCTGCTGCACGAGCACAAGCGGAAAGCATCCCGGCTACCGATATCAAGTTCTGCGCCATCGATGATCCAGGCTGCGAAGCCTGCCAATAAGAGCGTTTGCACGCGCGATTCAAGTGCTCTGCATGAGCTCGCGCGTGTGATGAAGCAAAAAATATTTGCAGAGCCATGCCGCAGCGCTTTTCTTTTTGGAGCGCTGCTTTCATAATCCGAGCACTGGAATACGTATGCTGACCTGGGACGAAGAAGTCAAGCCCTCATCGCAAAATCAAACGGAAGGTGGTTCGCACGACAACCGCCTTGGAGCAATGCCAGCTCTGCAAACCGTTTCGTCAACATCTTCGCAAGGTGTTGTTGCACAAACATCGGCGTCAACAAGCGCACCCGCTGCCGTTCACAAACGTGTGAACGCTGCGGATAAACGCATCATCAACGCCAAGACCGACGTCAACCAACTGGTGCCGTTCAAGTACAAATGGGCCTGGGAAAAATATCTCGCGACTTGCGCCAACCACTGGATGCCGCAAGAAGTGAACATGACGCGCGACATCGCTCTGTGGAAAGACCCGAATGGTCTGACCGAAGATGAGCGCCGCATCGTCAAGCGCAATCTCGGCTTCTTCGTGACCGCCGATTCGCTGGCCGCCAACAACATCGTGCTCGGCACGTATCGCCACATCACCGCCCCCGAGTGCCGCCAGTTCCTGCTGCGCCAGGCGTTTGAAGAAGCGATCCACACGCACGCCTATCAGTACATCGTTGAATCGCTCGGCCTCGACGAGGCAGAGATCTTCAACGCGTACAACGAAGTCAAATCGATCCGCGACAAGGACGAGTTCCTGATCCCGTTCATCGAAGCGATCATGGACCCGCACTTCCACACCGGCACGCCCGAGACCGACCAGACTCTGCTCAAGAGCCTGATCGTCTTCGCCTGCCTGATGGAAGGTCTGTTCTTCTACGTCGGCTTCACGCAGATTCTCGCGCTCGGTCGCCAGAACAAGATGACCGGCGCCGCCGAGCAGTACCAATACATCCTGCGCGATGAATCGATGCACTGCAATTTCGGCATCGACCTGATCAACCAGCTCAAGCTCGAGAATCCACATCTGTGGACGCCCGAGTTCAAGGAAGAGATCACTGGTCTGTTCCACAGAGCTGTCGAACTCGAATACGCTTACGCCGAAGACACCATGCCACGTGGCGTGCTGGGCATGAACGCATCGATGTTCAAGGGCTACCTGCGCTACATCGCCAATCGCCGCGCACAGCAGATTGGCATCGAAGCGATGTTCCCGAATGAAGAAAATCCATTCCCCTGGATGAGCGAGATGATCGACTTGAAGAAGGAACGCAACTTCTTCGAGACCCGTGTCATCGAGTATCAATCCGGTGGAGCACTGTCCTGGGACTAACTAGCTAACCCAAGTTACAACAGTTCATGTTCTTTCCTACACACCCGCCAATCCAAACGCCCGAACGAGGCGCGGATGGGGGGTGTTTCCGTATTCGTGGCAATGAGATCAACCATAATTTTCTCGTTGCCATGAATCGCCCTGTGTCCAAAGTAGACACGGGGTGCTCTTTGCTAATCGAC
>CALMCS010000697.1 GCA_937862875.1 uncultured Comamonadaceae bacterium | reverse complement strand
ATGCCTGCGACGATCAGCACGAAGGCTGCGGCGTGATAGAGATGTGGTGCTTCGCCCAGCAGCGCCAGCGAGAGCACGGCTGCGAACAGCGGCGTGAGATTGATGAAGAAACCCGCGACCACAGGCCCCGCGCGCTGCACGCCCAGACCCCAGCAGCGATAGGCCATGATGGCCGGGCCGACCACGATGAAGGCCATGGCGGCGGCGAGCTTCCAGCTCCACAGAATCTCGTGTTGGCCGATGGACCATTCGATGCCCGCGAACGCGCCCGACCAGCCGAGGCCGAACAGCATCTGCGCGATCAGGAACATGGCCCAGTCGTTGCGGATTTCGGCGGGCTCCTTGGTGCGCACCAGCAGCCAACTGTAGAGCGACCACGAGATCACGGCGAGCACCATATAGAGATCGCCCACCACCAGCCGCAGTGCAAACAGTTGCTCCAGACTTCCGCGGCACAGCACCAGCACCACGCCGACGATGGACAGCACCGCGCCGATGATCTGCTCGCGCCTTGCTGGCACGCCGAAGAACATGGCACCGATGAACAGCATGAAGACCGGCGTGCTTGCTCCCACCAGCGTGACGTTGGGCGGCGTCGACGTGCCGAGCGCCAGATACTGCAGCGCGTTGTAGCAGCCCACACCCAGCAGGCCGAGCAGGCAGTAGCGCTTCCAGTGCTGCCACATGGGGCTCGATGGGCTCACGGCCTTCCACGCGAAGGGCAGCAGGATGAGAAAGGCGAGTGTCCAGCGAACGAAATTCAGCGTGTCAGGAGGAATTAGGTCATGAACCAGTTTGCCGGTGACCGCGTTGCCTGCCCAAAGGAGCGGCGCGAGCGTCAGCATGGCCATGGTGCCGGATGCTATTTTTTGAGACATGAGGCGGGAATTGTAGGGAGCGCGGCCACCCTTTGCATTCCACGGCGCGGGAGGGCCGATGCGGGCGCGGGTGTTCTTTTCGTGGCAGCATATGTATTGAACATCTGCAATGTCCCTGCAATGTCCCAACACACAACGAACAAGGAGATTCCTGCCATGAGCCTCGCCGTCCAGATCCGTCAACACGGTGGCCCCGAAGAACTGCAACTCGTCGACGTGCAGGTGGGCGAGCCGGGCCCCGGAGAAATTCGCATTCGCCACAAGGCTGTCGGTCTGAACTTCATCGACGTGTACCACCGCACGGGTCTGTATCCGCTGAAGATGCCGGCCACCATCGGCATGGAGGCCTCCGGCATTGTGGAAGCGGTGGGCGAGGGCGTCACGCACCTGAAAGTGGGCGATCGCGCCGCGTATGCGGGCCAGCCACCGGGCAGCTATTGCGAGATGCGCGTGATGCCTGCGATGAATGTGTGCAAGCTGCCCGACGCCATCAGTTTCGAGACCGGCGCGGCCATGATGCTCAAGGGGCTGACCGCGCAGTATCTGCTGAAGAAAGCGCGTCCGGTGGAAGGTCTGCAGAGCGGCGATATTGTGCTGTTCCATGCGGCCGCGGGGGGTGTCGGCCTGATCGCCTGCCAGTGGGCGAAAGCGCTCGGCTTGCAGCTGATTGGCACGGCGGGTTCGGATGCCAAATGTCAGTTGGCACTTGCCAACGGCGCGGCGCATGCCATCAACTACAACACCGAAGACTTTGCGGCGCGTGTGAAAGAAATCACCGGCGGCAAGGGCGTGAAGGTGGTCTACGACTCGGTCGGCAAGGACACCTGGGACAAG
>CALMCS010000696.1 GCA_937862875.1 uncultured Comamonadaceae bacterium | reverse complement strand
GCATGCTTGCATTCTCCATCTGATTAGCCGCAATGGAAAATTGAACCTCTGCCAATGCAGTGTCACACGCGTCCGGTCCCTTGTCGCGACCGAAGAACCACCAGCCTGCAGCACCTGCCACGAGCAAGGTGATGAGCCAGCGTTTTCCACCGCCGCCGCTTTTCGTATCGCCGCCGGGTGCTGGAGGCGCAGGCGGTGGCGTCGATACCGGAGGGGTTGGTGTCGGTGCAGGTGTGGGTGCAGGTTTGGGCGGAGGTGGTGGAGCCGCCGGTGTGACTGGCTTGGGCTTCACTGCCTCCTTGACCGGCTCCGCCACCTTGACAGGCGGCGCGACCGGATCGGGCTTCTTGACTGCAGCAGCTTCGGCTTCTCGCGCAGATTCCTTGGCCGCAGCGATGCCCGCGGCCTTGTCCGCAGCCGCCGCTTTTTGGCCCTCGGTGCTTGGCATCTGGTTGCCGCAATAAGGGCAAAAGACGACGGCACCGAACAGCTTGCCGCCGCATTTGGCACAAAACGGCGGTGTCGATGAGGGCGGTTTCACTTCAGCCACGTTGGTCACTTTCTCGCATTCTCAGTCTCAGTCTCAGCTTCTGCACTTCTCGTTCGTCAAACCAGCATCAGGCAATCGGCGGCATGCCGGGCATGGGCGGCAAACCGCTCGATGCCGGAGCAAACAGGCCCTGCAGCTCTGCGCATTGGTTCATCGCCACCCAACCGCTCATGCCATCGCGCCACACCTGCGAATCGGCCTTGATGCGACCTTCCGCCAACATCTGGCGCAGCATCGCTTCTTCGAACGGGCCGTAGGGTTGGCCGTTGACTGCCACGTGATACTTGTGCGCCACCAGCGGCGGCGGCATGCCTGCGCCACCGATGGGCGGCATTCCCGGTGCGGGCGGCATGCCTGCGGGTTGTGGCTGCGCCGTGAAGGCAGCCGTAGCCGTGGCTGGGTTGACCTGGTCAGGGTTGAGTGCCGCGTCGAGCAGCCCTGCGGACAAGGCGTTGTTGCGCATGCGGTATTTCAGACGCGGCGTTTCGCCCTCGTCCTCATCCACGCTGCGCACTTCCCACTCGTAGGCGTCGGCGTCCGAAAAGTCGATGACGTCGGTCCAGCCCTTCAGGTGCTCGATCAACAGGCTCAATGCCTTGCTGACGTCTTCCTCGCCCACGCCCATGCGGCGCAGACGGGTGCTCAGGTCGCTCTTCGACTCGGCGGCCATCGCGGTTGCGAAGCTCTTGCGGGCGTGATCGACGAAGCCCGAATCGTGCTCGAGGCGCGGGGTGTAGACAAATTTCTCGTAGTAATGGCTCAGCGCATACAGCGCCAGCAACTCCTTGCGATCGGCCTGGGCGATTCGGTCCTGCACGCGGCTCGAAATCACATCGCGGTAGGCGGTCGGCAGGCCGTTCAGGCGAATCAGGCGCTCGTTGCCGACGCGCATGTTTTCACCCGGTGCAAACTGGAAGCGATACTGGCCCGGAGGCACGGCATTGCCCTTCACGCGCTCCAGAATGCCCAGCATGATGGCCTGCAGATAGCTCTTGAAGTCGTCGGCGAGCAGGTTCAGTTCCACCGGCGTGGGCGCGATCGGATGTTGGAACTGGCTCAGATCGATGTGGGTGTGCGTCGGGCTCTTGTCCGATTCCTTGCGGTAGCTGGTGCGCCAGCCTTCCATGCCGCGCAGCACCGTCAATGGATAACCTGACAGCTCGCAATAGCACACCGCGCGGCCCGGCAGACCGCTCTCGACGATCGCCACCTGCGGGCCGGTCAGGCCCACATGGGTCGGCACGCAGGCCTGGATTTCGGTGCTGAAGCGGCGCGCAAATTCGACCGAATTCGCCACGCCGATGAACACCTTGTACTGATCGCTGCCGGCGTTGAAGTCGTCCGCCAGATTGGCGTCGATCCATGGCATTGCGCAGTTGAGCAGCTTGCGGAAGACTTCGCTGCGCGTCATCGGGTCCATCTGGCCCAGCGCCTCGATCAGCGGGTCGACACGCTGCGTCTGCACTTCGCTGCTCGACAGGCGTGCGATCTGCGTGTGCGCCATGCGCAGCACCTTGATCTGAATGTCCGAGCGGCCCTTGGGATCGGCCAACATCGGGAACAGCGCCTTGGAGCCGCCCAGATCCTTGAAGGCCTCGTCGGCCCACTCGCGCAGTTGTGCGGGAGGCGGCAACTGCACCTTGACTTCGGGCGCTTGAATCTGAATCAGCGTCGCATGCGATGCCGTCAAATCCTTTTGCAGAATTTCGTTGGAGCGCTGCAGCTGATCCAGCATCTGCTGCACCGCATCGCGGCCGGCCTGGAACTCGCCCACCAGCCCGCTCCACACAGCGCGGCCGTTGGTGTCCATGCCGGTCTTCTTGCCGAGCCAGGTCGACAGCTCCTGCATCAGCAACACGGCCTCTTGCGCCGACTTGGCGCGCAGATGGAACTTGATGCCGTTGGCGATTTCGGTGCGCAACTGATCCATGATCAGGTTGGCCTGCTTCTCGCCGCTGCCGAAGAAACCGCCGCGGGTCTGCTCGAGATTGTCGAGCAGGCGCTCGACTTCACGGCTGCGCACGGCGTCCTTGATTTCGCGGTAACGCGCTGCGTTCTGCTCCAGCGCGTGCAGCACGCCAGCGCCCGGCGATTCGAGGCGGTCCTTGATCTGCTCGACCAGGGACAGCACGTATTCGAGGCCGCCGTAGTCCTTGTTATCCAGATACGAATAAAGCTGCTGGCGAATCGCCACGCGCATGTTGCCCAGCAGTTCGGCGCGGCGCTTGCTCACGCGGTCTTCGGTGGTGTCTGCGGTGGAGTCCTGATCGCGCACGGCGTCACGCTCGAGCTGCTTGACCGCCTCGCGAACCTGCGTGGCCCACTCCTTGCGATCGAAGCCCGAGCGAATGTCGTTGACGCGGTCGTTCACGCGCTGCTCGACGCCGCTGATCAGGCCGCCCTGCTTGTCGACCAGCAATTGGTCGATCAACAGATAGTCGTTGAACTGACCGGACGACAGCTTGAGGTCGACCGATTTGTCCGAGAACTCCGGAAAGTCGCTGAACGGCAGCGACTTGAGATCCATGTACGCTTCCATGAACTGGTCGCGCTGCTTGTCGGTCGAGCGATTGGCCGAGGTATCCGCCGCACCCACGCCGAAGAACGCGCGCAGCATGGCGCCCGCCCATTCGTAGGAACGGCTCTCGCGCTTGGCTTCCTGGCGCGTGTCGATCACCGCCTGGCCAAACGCCGAGTAGCGCTTGGAGTACGCCAGCTTCATGTCCGAGAAGCGGCTGGCGGGAACCTTGGCCTCGTACAGATAGTTCTTGTGCTGCGCCTGATTGACGGCCACCGAGCGCTTGTTGCGCGCGAAGTCGCCCGAGGCAAAATCTTCGAACAAGGTATCGGCCACCATGTGGTAGACGTCCTTGATGTCCTTGGTGTGCTGCTGCGCGAGGTTGCCCGAGTCGATCAGGAACACTTCCTTGTACGGCTCGCGGTCGATCACCGGACGGTCATGCGGATCCCAGCGACCCACGTAGGACTTGTTGCCGCGCATCGCGGATTCCAGCTCCATCAGCGCGGCGTAGCCGTTGGCCTCGGTGCGAACCTTGTTGGCGGTCGAGAAACCGGTCGGCAGAAACAGCATCAGATCGACGTCTGCACTGCCCACTTCGTTGGCCGCAATCCAGCGCGCCAGCCAACCCATGTCCAGAAAACTGCCCGAGCCCGTGCCGCCCGCCACCGAGCCCACCACGACGATGCGGAACTTCTGCAGCTCCATCTTCAAGCCAAGGCGCTCCAGATCCGCCTCGTGCGAGAGGCCGGACTTCAACGAGCGCAGCTTGACGCGGATCTTGTCGCGAATCTTGGTGTACTTGTCGTAGAAATACAGGCGCGAAATGGCACGAATCTGGCCCGCGCCCTTGCTCGGATCGATGCCCAGATTGGCGATCACCTGCGGCGTGAGCGGCAGCCATTCCTTGACGTGCGGATACTTCTCGAGCGAATCTTCGTCGCGGCTGTATTTCTCGAGATCGAAGGTCTCGATGATCTTTTCTTCTTCGGTGAACTTCACCTGATCGAACTGCAGATCCTCGCTCTGCGCGCGGCCCGAGTCGATCAGCGCACCGCTGTCCAGATCGAGCTGAATGAACTGCGCGATCGGGAATTCGGTGAGCTTGTCGATGTGAACGCGGTTGCCCGGATTGCCCCACATGTTGTTGAGAATCCGGCGGCGCAAACGCATCAACACTTCCATGCCGGTGCCGCCCACGCCGATGAACAACGTCGGACGGACGTTGATCTGGGTTTCTTTCTTGGGGGCTTCGCCGCCGGATGGGATGGTGGTGTTCAAGTCGGACATAGATTGGGATCTGCTTCGTTTGCGCCGCGCATTCAGAGCGCGGCAGAACTAACGGGACGGCGAGTCGATCGTCGAATGCTCGCCGGAATGCCTTACTCGTGCCTTATTTGCGGCCGCTGACGAACGCCAGAACCAGGCCCAGCAGGCCCACGCCGCCGAGAGGACCGAGCACCATCGGCGTCATGAACTTGGATGCGCTCACCACCGACAAAACAACACCGGTAGACACACAGGCCAGGAAAATGAACAGCCACCAGCCGGCCGCGTTCGCCTTGTTCGGCGGAACGCGCTTGGCCACCAGGGTGTTGGCGTAGGCGTTCTTGGCGAAGAAGAAGGCCACCAGCAGCACCAGCAGAATGCCGCCGCCGATCAGCAGATCGCGCGAAGACGTGTCCTGACCGCCGCCGAAGGTGCCCTGGCCTGGCACGTTGAAGCCGCCTGGCGCACTGGTCGACGTCGTGGTGTCCATGTTGGGAGCGCTGGCTGCGCCCGGCGCAGGCTGGCTATTGTCGGTAGGTGCTGGCAGCGAGAAACCGCTGTTGGTCGATTCGTTTTGAGCCATGGTCTAGAGTCTTTCGAGTATTTGAATGGATTGGAGCAAAAGCGGGAATTTCCAACCTCGCATCCAAGCGCCCTCCCTCGGCACTGGATACGGATGTCTGCTTATGGCTAGAGCTATGGTAGAGCTATAAATAGCGGTTACTTGGCCTTCACGATCAGACTATGGCCATCCACGACGCGATCGACCTTGGGGGCCGAGAAGCCGCGGCTGATGGCACCCACTTCCTGCCCGTCCTGGTTCTTGAGCACCAGCTTGGAAAACGGCTTCATCACCACGGCGCGCTGGATATCGTCCACCACCACGTTGAAGCGCTTGCTGCGGCCGCCCAAAAATCCGAGTGCGAGGAAACCGGCCAGCAGCAACAGACCACCGCCCACGGCGGCAATCACGGGAGCCATCGGGTACTGCACGCGCAGCAACAACGGAACCTGTGCACGCGAGGTGCGAATGTCGGCCGGCGGAATGAAGACTTCGGAGATCGGATCACCCGGAAACAGGGCCTGCATTTCCGCCTGGAATTCGGGCGACAGCGCAAGCCGTTGCCCGCTGAGGCCGAGCTCCACATTCATCGGGATCAACACCTGCTTGCCCATGGCAGACAGCGCCTGCGCGGACCACGCCGATGGCACCTGCGCGATCGGCAGCGTGAAGCTCACCTCCACCGGCAGCTCCTGCGACGGCAGCAGATTGCTGACCTGTGCGGGCACCACCGTCAACGCGTTGCGGCCCGCGGGCGACTGAACCGAGCCCGCGACCTGCGCGCTTTCGATCACGTACGGGAAAAACAGGTTCTGCAGCGAGGCCTGCAGGCTCACCTTCGGCGTGAACTTTTCGGCGTTCACATCGAGCACCACGGTGCGCTTGTCCGCGCCCAGACTGGCCTGCATGAACGGCGCATCCTTGACCGCCTTGGGCACGATGCGAACGGCATCGGCATCGACGGGTTTCAAGCGCGCGGGCGGCTTGGTCAGCACCTGCGACAGTCGGCCCTGGGCCATGATCTGATCGAGCGCCTTGGCCGCCGGTTCGCCATAGGCCAGCGCATAGACCATCAGGCCCTGGGCTTCGAACAGCTTGCCCTTGACGGGCATGCGCAGCGGGAACGCCAGGGTCTTGGAGATCGAGGGTTCGGTGTGCAGCAGGTTGTAGAAATCGCGATTGCGCTCGCGTGTCTGCGCATCGTTATTCGGGCTGTTCTTGTTGTTGGTGAAGATCCACAGAATGCCGGGCGACTGTGCGAAAGGCCCGGTAATGGTGCCTAGCACGGCTTCCTTGAAGTCGGTGTCCGCGAGCGCCGCACTGGCACCGCCATCACCCTTGCGTGCGACACCTAGGCCGGCGAGGTCACCCGCCACCTTGCCCGCGCCCTGCGCTTGCGACAGCAGCTTGGGCGACTGGTTCTTGCCCGAGGTTTGGCTGAATGCGAGCGTCACCACCTTGTCCTGCGGACCGGCCACGGCCTGCGCGACCGCTGCCACCAAGGGCTTGAGCTGCGATTGCGGATCGGCGTAGAACGGCTCCATCCAGCCCGAGTTCTGCACCAGGAACGCATGCTGCATGGTCTGCGGCGATCCCTGCGCCAAGGCGCTGGAACCCACGACGGGGGCGACAAAGGAGAACACGGCACAACCTGCCGTCAGCAACCAATTATTTTTCACGCCTGAAGCTCCCAACCCTGGATGTGTGGAAGGTCCACGTGGAAAGCCCACAGCTTGTTGTCGTGCACGAAGAAACGCATGCGCCACGGCTCACGCACGGCGATGCTGTTGAAGGCATACACGGCACCGGAGTCACACACCAGCTCCGCGCGCAGCTTTTCATTGCTGTCCAGCGTTTCCTTGAGCGAGCCCGCCGCATTCACGCGCAGGCCCAGCACCGCCTTGCTGCTGGAGGACTCCAGCATCGGCAGCAGAAAACGCGTCTGTCCGCCGTCGACGCCATGCTCGGGCTCATACCAGGGCTCGTCCGTCACGCGCTGCACGTAGCGATAGCTCATCGAGCCGGTACACATCAGCGGACGCGATGCTTCCTGACGCAGCAGTTGAGCGCTGATCAGATTGATGTATTCGTACTGCCCCTTGGCCGCACACCAGCAGATCTGCCAGAGGTCGCCGTTGTTGGCGAGAAACGGGGCGCCAAACTGAAAGCTCGGCACCAGATCGGAAGGCCAGCGCGTGAACGTGGCCACGCAGGATCCATCGGACTTGCGCTCGAGCTGCAGATAGCCCTCATCACACATCCAGAACGCGCGGCGCATGTCGGCCACGGGCGTCTGCATGTGTCCAAAGACCTGCGGCACATCGGCACCGGACACCACCACTTCGCTGATCAGTTCACCCGCACCGTTGCTGCAGATGAAGCGCAGCGGTTCACCCAGCTTGCGCACAGGCGCCCAGATATGGTCGGCAAACAGAATCGGCGAGCCAATCGATGCGGCCGCGCCCAGATAGGTGACGTCGAACACCAGTGCGGGAACGTCCACGCGAATGGCGGCGAGGCCGTCATCGGTGGGAACGAACAGCGTGCTGCTGAACGCATCGCCCAGCACGACTTCGCCGCGCCAGCCCTCGTCCGAGACTTGGTGGCATTCGCCCAGCAAGCCATTCAGCGAATGCATCAACGGCATCCATCGCTGCGTCGGCTCGGCCCAAGCGTAGAGTTGGCCCCTGGCGGGATCCATGGCCAGCAGCATGGGCTCCAGCGTCGCGCACGGCACCGAGAAAAACTCGAAGTCGCCCGCGCCGGGCTTGAGCATTTCGTGCTCGGGATTGTCGGTTTCGCTGCGCGCAGCAAGCCGCGAGAGCGTGAGCGACTGCGGGGTCTGGCGCAGTCCGCGCACATTGCCCGGCTCCGCCAATCGGCTGTTGCCGCACGGAGGCATCCACTGCTGGAGGTTGCGAGGCGTGGCGTGCATGCCCAGCGCGGCTCCCGTCAGCGGATGAAACTTGAACTCGGGCGGAAACGCAGATCCTGCGGCGGCGTCAAAGGACACCGGCACCAGCCCCGTTCGAACCCATTCGATCAGCGCCGGAGCAAGGGCGTGACCGTGCCTGCTGGATATCTGCGCAAAGTCCCCTCCCTCAGCATTCGCCGTCCACATGCCGGACGGCAATTCCCATTTTTGGTTTTCTTTCGAAATATGTTCCATATTTCCGATATTTGTAACTAAATACTCTTGCCTATTATGCAGTATTACGTATCACTGACAGCCGCAACTATCGGTGCTTCCGGACCATAAATTATCACGGAAAGCGAGCATTCACTACACACCGAGAGACTCCGGCAAAGATTTTTTTTGCGATCTGCATTTTCAACGGATAAATGCTTTCTCCTGGCCGCCGATTTGCCGCCATTCTTAAAGCAAGAATCGCCGTGGCCATCGGCAATAAAAAAATAAAATAGCCC
>CALMCS010000695.1 GCA_937862875.1 uncultured Comamonadaceae bacterium | reverse complement strand
TTCTACCGACTCCATCTCATCCAACCTCGACTCCGCCAGTTTCCAGGTACCCACCCTGCAGGCGCTGCAGGCCCCAACGCGCAGCACCCACGCGCCGCGCATCCTGATGCTCTACGGCTCCCTGCGCGAGCGCTCGTACAGCAAGCTGGTGACGCTGGAAGCCGCACGGCTGCTGCAGGCCATGGGTGCCGAGGTGCGCATCTATGACCCCGAAGGTTTGCCCCAGCCCGATACGGCACCAAACGATCACCCCAAGGTCAAGGAGCTGCGAGAGCTGGCGATTTGGTGCGAGGGCATGGTCTGGACGTCACCCGAGCGCCATGGTGCGATGACCGGCATCATGAAGTCGCAGATCGACTGGATTCCGCTCTCCGAAGGGGCGGTGCGGCCCACGCAGGGAAAAACGCTGGCCGTGATGCAGGTGTCTGGCGGCTCGCAATCGTTCAATGCGGTGAACCAGTTGCGCGTTCTGGGCCGCTGGATGCGCCTGCTGACCATCCCCAATCAAAGCTCGGTGGCCAAGGCTTATCAGGAGTTTGAGGAGGATGGCCGCATGAAGCCTTCGGCCTACTACGACCGGGTGGTGGACGTGATGGAAGAGCTGATCAAGTTCACGCTGTTGACGCGCGATGCGGCACCGTATCTGGTGGACCGTTACAGCGAGCGCAAGGAAGAAGAACTCCAGCGCGCACATGCGGCCACGCTCACCCGCATGTGAGTGCTTGCCGTTACGCGGCTACCGGAACGGCCTGCGCCGACGCAGGCAACCCAAACGCCCGGTCGAAGCCCCAGTTGAATACGTAGGTGTAGCAAAGGAAGAACACCAACAGGCCGGCCTCCATCACCGTGGCTTCCCACAGGCTGACGTTGAACCACCAGGCCATCAGCGGGATCAGCACGATGGCGAGACCGCCTTCAAATCCCAGCGCGTGCGCAATGCGGCGGCCGATGGAGCGGCCCCGAACGGGTTGCGCGGCTTCCCACTTCTCGAAGAGCGTGTTGAAGGTCACGTTCCAGATGATCGCGATGGTGGAGGCGGCAATCGCCATGCCGCCGGAATGACCGGCGCTTTGGCCGATGGCCATGAACATCAGACTGGCAGCAATGATCGCAAGGGTTTCGTAAAGGGCGACGTAAATCACCCGGCGCATCGGGCCTTGCAGGCCGACGGCTTGTGTTTTTTGACTCATATCGAAGAGTATATGAGCCTGAAATTGAATAAAAATGAGATCTCCATTCAGATAAACTGATAGGTATGGCATTCAGTTCAGACAGCGTGCAGGTCTTTTTATCCGTTCTCGACAACGGCTCGTTTTCTGCTGCCGCGCGCAAATTGCAGCGCGTGCCTTCCGCCGTCAGCATGGCGATTGCGCAGCTCGAGTCCGAGTTGGATATGCGGCTGTTCGATCGCGTGGGGCGCGAGCCCCGGCCTACGGCGGCGGCGCGGGCACTGGAGCCTCAGGCGCGGCTGTTGGCGCAGCAGTTGGCTCAGCTCAATCGGCAGGCCGAGGCGCTGCAGATGGGGTTGGAGGAGCGGCTGACCTTTGCAATCGCGCCGGAGCTGTTGTCCACCCATTGGGCCGCCGCGCTGACGCCGCTGATCGCCGAGTTTCCCGCGTTGGCGGTGGAAGTGCTGGCAGCACCGCAGACCGATGCGCTGGAGCTGGTGCACAGCGGCCGCGCGCATCTGGCGCTGGTGTTCGAGCGCCCCGCGATCGATGGCCGCGAAGACTTTCAGGAGATGGGCCAAGAAACGCTGGTCGCGGTGATGTCGCCGCACTACAAGCCGTGGAAAGACGCCGTGGCCCAGCAAGGCAGCGAGGCCAGCCTGAACGTGGAGCGGCTCGCGCTCGCAAGGCAGGTGCTGGTGGCCAGCCGCGATCCGCAGCAGACCGATCTGCGCTTTGTGTTTTCGCGCCAGCTGTGGCGCACGGACAGCCATCTGGCCGCGCTTTCGCTCATCACCGCCGCGCTCGGATGGGGGTGGTTGCCCAAAAGTCTGGTGGATTCGCACATTCAAGCCGGCAACCTGATGGAAATCCCGGTAGAAAACCTCAGCAATGGCACTACGCTCTTCGTCGACTGGGTCTGGTCGCGCGAGCGGCCATTGGGCCTGGGGGCGCAGCGCTTCATTGCACTGATCCAAGCGCACCGACAGAACAACAAAGCCATTCAAGAACGACAGAACTAGAAACCTATGCCACCGAATCTTCCCGCCAACCCTGCCAACCCCACCAATTCAGCCAAGGCCTCACGCCCTCAGGCCCCCGCCGCCTGCGTGCGCCATATCGACAACGCCCTGCTCCCCGATGGTCGCCTGGTACGTCTGTCGATCGGCAATGCGCTGATCGACAAAATCACGCCCATGGCCGAGGTCGCCCACCCCGGCGATGCGGCGCTGGATCTGCAGGGTCAACTCGTCATGCCGCTGTTGATCGATGGGCACATGCACCTCGACAAGACGCTGCTCGGCATGCCGTGGACACCGCACAAGGCCGGGCCGACGATCGTGAGCCGCATCGAGGAGGAACGCAAGGCCATGCCCGGGCTGACGCTCAGCACCGCGGACCGTGCCACGCATTTGATCCGCGCCGCCGCCGCACATGGCACCGGCGCGCTGCGCACCCATGTGGACATTGCGCCGCAGGGCGAACTGCACGCCTTGGAAGGGGTCTTGCAGGCGCGGCAGGACAACCGCGCGTGGGCCAGCATCCAGGTCGTCGCGTTTCCGCAGAGCGGCGTGATGCGTTGCCCGGGCGTTCTGGATCTGCTCGATTCCGCCGTGGCCGCGGGTGCCGATCTGGTCGGCGGCATCGACCCGTGCGAGATCGATTCGGACCCGGCCGGGCAGCTCAACGGCATCTTCTCCATCGCCAATCGGCGCGGTGTGGGCGTCGATATTCATTTGCATGAAGCCGGCGATCTCGGTCTGTTCTCCATCCGCGAGATCTGCAAGCGCACGCGGGCCTTGGGAATGAATGGGCGCGTGACGGTGAGCCACGGCTTCTGCCTCGGTCAGGTGCCCGAAGCCAAGGCCCGCGCCAGCGCCGAGCTGATGGCGCAGGCCGGCGTGAGCCTGATGACGCACGGCGCGGCGGGCCAGCCCCTGCCGCCACTCGCCCTGCTGCGCGAGCACGGCGTCACCACGTTTGTCGGCAGCGACAACGTGCGTGATTTCTGGTCCCCTTATGGCACGGCCGACATTCTGGAACGCGCCGCGCTGGTCGGCTGGCGTGCCGACTGGCGACGCGATGAACAGATGCTGGATGCGCTCGATCTGGTCACAGGGTCCGCCGCACGGGCCACCGGCCTGTCCTTCACGACCCTGGAAGAAGGCGCACCGGCGAGCTTCTTCGCCATCCCCGCGCGCTGCGTTCAGGAGGCACTGGCAACGCATGTGCCGCGCGCGCTGGTGGTGCGCGAGGGCCAGATCCTCGCGCGCAACGGCTTGGCCTGCGAGCGGCCAGAAGCGCTTTGATCCTCAGCGTGGCCGCTCAGAGCTGAACGCTCACGCGGCCCACACCGTCGAACTCCACCTCGACCAGATCCCGGGCTGCCGCCTTCAACAGGCCGACCCAGCTCCCGGTCGTCACCACCGTGCCTGCGGGCACGGTGCCGTAGGCCTGTGTCACATGGCGCAGCCACTGCGGCAAAAGCCATGCGGGATCGCCCAGCGAATGCGTTCCCACGCGCTCTACCGCCTGCCCACGGCCGATGCGCGCAACGCAGCGCTGCGCAGACCAATCGCGGCGCTCGTAGGGAATCCATTCGCCCAGCACCAACGCGCCGTGCACGGTCATGTCCGCGAGCTTGAGAAGTGCAGGAAGCGCTTCGAGCGGTTGCCTCCAACGGGTGTCCACCAATTCGATCGACACGGTCATCGCGTCGATCAGCTCGTGCGCGGTATCGGGCGTGAGCGCTGCGGCCATGGACGCCGTCACGTCACGGCCCAGGCGCAGCGCGATTTCCGCCTCGATGGCGCGGTGTTGCAAAGGCCACTGCCCTGCGCGCGCCGGGGATTGCCACACACCCGCATCGGGCAGCGGTGCATGCGCCATCGCGGCTTCACGATCAGGTCCGCCGGATTTCCAGTGGCGCGGCACCGCATCTGCAAAGAGACGCAATTCGCTGGCCACCGCGCGTTGCACGGCGTAGGCGTCCGCCTCGCTGGCGATCGCGTCGGCAAACGGGCTGGCGTCGGCCAGAACCACATTGCGGCGTGCGTCACACAAAGCGCGTGTGACAGAAGTGAGTGGAGAGAGCGAAGAGGTAGTGCTGCGGGTCATGCGGCACATTGTGCATGCATGCCCCGCGCTGCCAATACTCGTCTGGATTCCGTTGACAAATGCCATACCCCAAGCACTTTGCGCGCATGAGGCAGAAAATACGCGCTTCGCCAGCGCCTATGCCGCAAGCGGTTTCAACATCCTTGCTCCAGCGCACTGGTGCACTGGCACCCGAATTATTTGCTCGCTCGTTTGAGCCTTCCACAGAAAGACCCGTCCATCATGTTTGACCGTCGCCGCTTCCTCGCGACCAGCGCAGCCGTTACCTTGCCCTCGATGATTCCCGCGCTCGCACGCGCAGAAAAGCCCTGGCCCGGCGCACGCACCATCCGCGTGATCATTCCCTACGTGGCGGGCGGCGTGTCCGACTCCGTGGGCCGTCGCCTGATCGAGCAGGTCGCGCAAGTCCTCGGCCAATCGATGATTGTCGAAAACAAGGGCGGCGCGGGCGGAACCGTGGGCGTGGGCGAGGTGGCGCGCGCCAAGGGCGATGGCTACACGCTGGCACTCACCGCGATCAGCCCCATCACCCTGCTGCCGCACTTGATGAAGCTGCAGTACAACGCCGACAAGGACTTCACCGGCGTTGCGCCGATGATGTACTCGCCGGTCTACGTGATGGGCACCAATGCGTTCAAGGGCAAGACGTTTGAAGACATGATTGCCGAGGCCAAGGCCAAACCCGGCAGCATCCGCTGGGCCACCTCGGGCATCGGCTCGGTCGGCCACATCATGCTGGAGCAGGTACAGGCCAAGACCGGCGCGCAGTTCATTCACGTGCCCTACAAGGGCATCGCGCAAACCGTGACGGACGCCGCCAGCGCGCAATTCGAAATCATGACCGGCAACCCGTTCGGCACCATCAACAGCATGATCGAACAGGGCAAGCTGCGCGTGCTCGCCACCACCGGCCCCAAGCGTGCGCCGAATCAGCCCAACATCGGCACGCTCGCGGAAAAAGGCTTTGCGGACGCCAACCTCACATCGCTGTTCGGCTTCGTCGCACCTGCGGGCACGCCAGCCGATGTGATCGCCAAACTCAACGAAGTGATTGCCGCCCAGATCGCCACCCCTGCGATTCAGGAAGCCATGCGCAACACCGACAACGTAGCGATGTATTCGACTCCCGCCGAATTCGACGCACTGCTGCGCAAGGAAAGCCGCAGCACGGGCGAGATCATTCAGAAAGCGCACATCACTCTGTAAGCGATAGCTTTAACCAGCCCGTGTTATCGTTTTGATATCTCAAATCGATTCAAGGGCTGGTCATGAGTGAAACGGAATCAGGCGATCTGTCTCAAGGCTGGGACGCCATCGACCATGCTCTCCAGGCCGTGTATGGCGATCAGAAGCCCGAGCACTTTGGCGCGATCATCAAATACCGATTTGGCGGGCCCGATCCACTCGATGGCATCAGCATCTACCGCAGTGACGCAGCAGGCCGCCCGCATTGGCACTACGTCACCTATGGCCTGAGCGATCTGTATGGCGAACGTGACAACAACGACCCACCCAGTGACGACAAAGTCAGCGGTTATGGCTTCGAGCTGACTTTTCGTCTGGCCGTGCAGAACGGGGAAACGGAGCCGCCCACATGGGCTCTGAACTTTTTGCAGAACCTGGCCCGATACGTTTTCGAGACGGGCAACACCTTCGCGGCTGGACATTGGATGTCGGCCAACGGTCCCATCGAAGCCGGCTCCGACACGCTGCTCACGGAAATGGGCCTGGTCGAAGACCCGCAGCTGCGCACGATTCAAACGCCCTACGGGAAGCTGCAATTTCTCCAAGTCGTTGGACTGACCGCCGACGAGCTCTATGCCATCCGGCGCTGGAACGTGCGCGGCGCTCTCGCCGCGATGCAGGCGCACATGCCGCTCTGGATCACCGACACCACGCGTCCCAGCTTGCACACGCAGCCGGACGTGCACGCCGCGATCAGCGAAGGCGCGGCGAAGGATGGCTCCAGCACCGGCTCCTTGTATGTCGATCATCTGCACATCGAACAGCGCAAGCGGCTCCTGCGCAGCACACAGACCATCATTCACATGGGCACCCTGTCCGTGCGCGACTTGAAGTTCGTCTTGCCGTGGCGGCTGCCGCATGGCAAACCGTTTGTCATCTTCAGCGACACGGGTGCCGGGCTGGAATTCATGCCTGCGCAGCCCGGTCAAAGCTTCAGCATGGAAGGGCAAGGCACCCAGGAGCTGACGCTGACGATCAACGAGGCGCAGATGCAAGCCCTGCTGCACGGGCTGCGTGCGCGTGAAGGCGAATACACCATCCCAGGCATCGACAACGTGATCTGGCAAGTCAAGACCAGCATCATCACCAACAACCAAGGTGAGGTGACCGGCAAATACGAGGCATAGGCCGGGGCAGCGTCCCGGCTTTCGGCGTTCTCCCGATTCCAACCCGAAGCGTCAGATGGCGTGTTTGCTTACGCGCTGGAATCGTGAAACCGCCACAATGACTGCTATCACCACCGCACATGAATAGCCCCATATGGACCAGCTGTCGAAGCCCTTCCAAGTCGAAGACAAACGCGTTGCCAAGCTGTGGCAGAAATGTCAGCCCAGCATCGGGTTTGACGACAAAAATCTCTCGAAATTCAAGCTGAGCGATTTCGATCCCGGCGACAAACCGTTCTCTCAAGGCGGCAAATCCGACGACAAGGAGCTCGTCGTTCAACTCGCGGAGCAGCTCGACACGCTGCAGCAGGTCTTCAACGCGGATCGCCGCTTCAAGCTGCTGATTGCGCTGCAGGGCATGGACACCGCGGGCAAGGACGGCACCGTGCGCGGCGTGTTTGGCGAAATGAGTCCGCTGGGGGTCCGTTCGGTGAGCTGGAAGGCCCCCACCGAGCTCGAAAAATCACACGACTACCTCTGGCGCATTCACGAACAGGTGCCGGGCGCGGGCGAAATCGTGATCTTCAATCGCAGCCAGTACGAAGATGTGCTGGTTCCGGTGGTCAACCAGTACACCACCCCCACGCAGCAACAGCAGCGCTACCGCCAGATCAACGACTTCGAGCGCATGCTCAGCGAAAACGGCACGGTGATCCTCAAGTTCATGCTGCACATCTCCAAGGACGAACAGCGCATGCGCCTGCAGGAGCGTCTGGACGACCCCGCCAAGCACTGGAAGTTCGACATGGGCGACATCGAGGTGCGCAAGCAGTGGGATCAATAACAGGATGCTTACGAGCAGATGTTGCCCGCCACACACACACCATGGGCCCCGTGGACGATTGTTCCCGCCGATTCGAAGACGCACCGCAATCTGATGATCGCCACCATCACCCAGGCGGTGATGGAAAACCTCAAACTCCAATTTCCAGAGGGAGACCCCCAACTCAGCCAATTCAAAATCAAATAGCCGACCGATTCAGGCTTGCGGGGCCGCCAGAAAGGTTATGCGTTCAATGCATAACAACGATACAGAGCGGCCTTGGACAGGATAAATTGGCAGGAATACAGTGCGAATCGCCGTGACACATTCAATTCACGCAAGGCAAGACAAATGTCCAAAAGCAAAGACACCCCTGTTGTTTCCCATCCCGTTCCTTCCTACCTGAACTCGGAACACCTCGGCCCCTGGGGCAACTACCTGCAGCAGGTAGATCGCGTCACGCCCTACCTCGGCTCGCTCGCGCGCTGGGTCGAAACGCTCAAGCGCCCCAAGCGCATCCTGATCGTCGACGTGCCGATCGAACTCGACAACGGCACCATCGCCCACTTTGAAGGCTACCGCGTACAGCACAACCTGAGCCGCGGCCCAGGCAAGGGCGGCGTGCGTTTTCACCAGGACGTGACCCTGTCCGAAGTGATGGCCCTGTCGGCCTGGATGTCGGTGAAGAACGCCGCCGTCAACGTGCCGTACGGCGGTGCCAAGGGCGGTATCCGCGTCGATCCACGCAACCTGTCGATGGGTG
>CALMCS010000694.1 GCA_937862875.1 uncultured Comamonadaceae bacterium | reverse complement strand
GCGCCGATGGTGTGCATGCAGGGAACGAAGTCGCCTTCGGTGCCGATCACGTCGTACACGGCCTTGCCCATGCGCGTCATGATCTTCATGTTGACGGCCACGTAGGCGCTGTCGGAGAGTTCCACGCCGATGTGGGCGATCGGCGAACCCAGCGGGCCCATCGAGAACGGCACGACATACATCGTGCGGCCTTCCATGCAACCGTCGAACAGGGGGTTGAGCGTGGCGCGCATTTCGGCCGGCTCCATCCAGTTGTTGGTCGGGCCGGCGTCTTCCTTCTTGGCCGAGCAGATGTAGGTGCGGTCTTCCACGCGGGCCACGTCGGATGGATCCGACCAGGCCAGGAAGCTGCCGGGGCGCTTGGCAGGATTCAGCTTCTTGAACGTACCGGCGTCCACCAGCTGCTGGCACAGAGCGTCGTACTCTGCCTGCGAGCCATCGCACCAGTGAATCTTGGCGGGCTTGCACAGCGCGACCATATCGGCCACCCAAGCGATGAGCTTGGCGTTTTTGACATATGCGGGCGCCTGAATATTCAGACCTTGCATCGAGGGTGCGTTCATGGGGGACTTCCTAATGATGAAAAACAGTTTTTTCAAAGGAAGCGACGGCAAACAAACAGCAACTGGGCAGGGGCTGGTGCGGCCAACCAAGGAAGGCGCGAGTCCCAAAATCCAAATCTGCTGAGCACTGCCTTTGAAAAAACGGCTTTCGCTCCGTCGGCGGGCGCAAGGAACGCAATGGCGTCAAAGCTGCGCGGGTCGGCTGGGATGACGATTTTATGAAGCTGGCCCGGATTTGTCTGTTTGTGGGATTGAAAATCTATGCAAACAGCGCATAGGGTTATGCAATTCTCTATTTTGGATTTGTCGATCTCAATGAAATCAACAGCTTAGAGAATTTCTTGACTGATTGTGACGCGGCCGCTGACGACTTTATTCGCCGATTTCCGGCCTGCGGCGCAGCGAAAAGGGCCGGAATCTGTTCGATACAGATGCCGGCCCTTGTCCAAAACTGCGAAAAGTGAGCGCCCGGTGGGCGCGTGCTTCAGCGAAACGAGCGATTCTTCGGCGATCGGGCGAGGCCCTTCCGCGCTATTCGTGTGCGCCGATGACTGTCACAAACGGATGATTCTTGAAAGCCAGCAGCGGATGGCTCTCGGGCGCGGCATCGGTCACCAGATTCCACGGCCGGTGAATCGGCGACCAGTTCATCTGCGTCTTGCGGCCCAGCTTTTCGACCGTGGCCAGCATGTAGACCTCGCGGGTGCGGCGAAACAGCTTGTCCTTGAACCAGGCCTGTTCGATCGAGCCTTCGCAGACGCCGAATTCGGCATCGATGCCGTCCGCGCTGCTGAACACCTTGTCGAACGTGAGCCGCTCCAGCGCCATGTCGGCCAGCGAGCCGTAGACGCTCATGCTGCCTTCGCGCAATTCGCCGCCGATGAGGCAGACCGCAATGCCGCGTGCGCACAGTGTGTTCAGCGCCAGCAGGTTGTTGGTGATGACGCGCACCGAGGCGTCTTTGGGCAGGTGGCGGGCGAAGGCGTCGGTGGTCGTGCCGCCGTCGATGAAAATCGTGTCGCCCGGCTCGATGAAGCTGCTCGCCTTGCGGGCGATGGCTTCCTTGCCCTCGCTGTCGTGCTCCTTGCGCAGCTCCAGCGATTCTTCGGGTTCGTGCCGGATCGGCGCGAGCACCGCGCCGCCGTAGACGCGCAAGAGGCGACCATCGAGCTGCAGCGCCTGCAGATCGCGGCGCACGGTGGCTTCCGAGATGTCGAACTTTGCGCACAGCGCGGCCACGTCGGCAGAGCCGGATTGAACGGCTTGCAGAATGGCTTCTCTACGTTTGGCGACCTTCATCTGGCGTGTCTTGTCTTCTTGGCGGTTGGCGACTGAAACGTAGAGCTTAACGCGGCTGGAGTCTGGTTCAGATTACTTGGTGATCTGGTGCGCCGTCAGCACCTGGCGGATCTGCGCTTCCTGCTCGGCGCTGATGCGCACCGGGTATTTGCTGTCGCCCACCGCATAGCCCAGCAGGCGCGTGGCGCGTTTGACCGCGGCCGGGGCAAAACATATCTTGTAGAGCGATTCGCGCAGGCTGGTGACATGTTCCTGCTGCTTGCGCGAGCCTTCGATGTCGCCTGCCTTGAACAGCTTCCAGATGTTGTTGATTTCCCGTGCGGCCACGTTGGCAAGGCCGGACACAGCGCCGGTACAACCATCGACAAAGCCTTGGTGAATCAGGCTGTCGGGGCCGTTGAACACGGCAAAGCCTGGCACCTGCTTGGCCACGTTCAAGAAACCGGTGAGGCTTTCGTACGTGCCCGCGCTGTCCTTGATGCCCGCGATGTTGGGGTGCGCGGCCAGGCGCAGCGCGGTCTCGGGCGTGATGGTGTTGCCGGTGCGTGCGGGAATGTTGTAGAGGTAGACCGGCACGTCGAGCGCGTCGGCAATGGTGCTGAAGTGGTAGTGCAGATCGTCTTGCGAGAGCGGCACAAACCACGGTGTGATCGCGGCAATCGCATCCACGCCGAGGGAGGCGATATGGCGGCCCACGCGCACGCATTCGGCGGTGGAGACTTCACCCACATGGCCGACCACCGAGGCGCGGCCGGCGACCTGGTCCATGGTGACCTCGGCCACGCTGCGCTTTTCGCTTTCGGTCAACGCGAAGAATTCACCGTTGGTGCCGCCGCAGAAAATGCCGTTGCCCGCTGCGATCTGGCGATCGATCTGCTCGCGCATCGCTGCTTCGTTGAACTGGTCCTGTGCGTCGACGGGCGTGACGATGGCGGTGAGAACGCCTTCCAATTTTTTGACTGACATGGTGCTGCGTCCTCAGTTGAACAGTTTCAGATAAATGCGCTCGATGTCGGCACCTTCCACCTTGCCGGGCACGTTCTTGATGAGGCGCTGCACATCGAGCGCGGCCTTCACCAGATCGGGCAAGTGTTCGCGGCCGATGCCGAGTTCCTGCAGGCTTGCGGGGAGTTTGAGGCGGCGCACGAGATCGGTGAAATACTGCACCAGCGCGTGCGATTTGGCCTCGTCGTCTAGCGACAGATCGGCACCCGGAATCAGCTCATAGGCGCGTGCGAGTTTGGGTACGGACAGCGGGCGCGTCCATTCAAACACGGGGGCCAGCAAGATCGCATTCGCCACACCGTGCGGGATGTGATATTTGCCGCCCAGCGGATACGACATGGCATGCACCAGATGCGTGCCGGCATGGGCAATGCACGCGCCGCCGTAGTACGACGCCCAGAGCATGTTGAGCTTGGCCTCGAGGTTGTCGGGCTGCTCCACCGACAGCTCCAGGTTCTCGAACAGCTTCTTCATGCCGATCATGGCGTAGTTGTCGCTGACCGGATTCGCAATGCTGGCGGTGAAGCACTCCAGCAAATGGCACAGCGCATCCACGCCTGTGGAGGCCGCAATCTTGTGCGGCATGGTGGTGGTGAGCTCGGGTGCCAGCGCCACATAGTCGGGCAGCAGCACCGGCGAGATGATGCCTTGCTTGGTCTCGCGCGCGGGGATCGACAGAATCGCGTTGGGCGTGGCCTCGGAGCCGGTGCCTGCGGTGGTGGGGACCATCAGCGATTTGACGCGCTGGGTGACCTTGGTTCCGGCGAGCAATTCGTCTAGCGTGGGCGATTCGTTATGTGCGAGCGCCGAGAGCAGCTTGGCTACGTCGAGCACGCTGCCGCCGCCCACGCCGATGACAAACTCTGCGCCGCGCAGATCGAATTTGTCGGCGATGGCCAGCACGTCGAGATCGGACGGTTCCGGCGGAACATCGTCGATCACCAGCACTTGCTGTGCCTGCGATTGGATCTTTGCAAGCAGCGTCTGCACACCGGCAATGCGCATGATGTTCTTGTCGCTGACGAACAAGACCTTTTGCTTGTTGCTGACCAGATACCCGATGTCGTCGAGCACGCCGTGGCCGCTGAGAACGGTGCTGTGAATAGTCATTTTTTTCTAGTCTCCAATAGGTTTAACGGCGGGTGGCCAATTCGGCCCCCTGGCGCAAGGCTTCGAGCAGGCTGCGTTCGTCCGCAATGCCCTTGCCTGCAATGTCAAAAGCGGTGCCGTGATCGACCGAGGTGCGAATCACATCGAGACCCACGGTGATGTTCACGCCCGCTTCGAGGCCCAGCACCTTGACGGGGCCGTGGCCCTGGTCGTGGTACATGGCGACCACCAGATCGAAGTCGCCGCGACCGGCGCGGAAGAACAGCGTGTCGGCGGGCAGTGGGCCTTCGATGTCCATGCCCTTGGCGCGCAGCGCTTCCACGGCGGGGATGATTTTTTCTTCTTCTTCGCCATAACCGAACAAGCCGTTTTCACCGGCGTGCGGGTTGATGCCGCAGACCGCTATGCGCGGGTTCTCGATGTGGGCCTTGCGCAGCGTGTCGTAGCCGCGCTGAATCGTGCGCTCGACCAGACCCGGCTCGATCTTGCGAATGGCGTCGAGCAGGCCAATGTGCGTGGTCACGTGAATCACGCGCAGGTTGGGAGCCACCAGCATCATCGACACCTCGTCCACGCCCGTGAGGTGCGCGAGCATTTCGGTGTGACCGGGGAACTTGTGCCCGCCCGCGTGCAGCGCTTCCTTGTTGAGCGGTGCGGTGCAGATGGCGTCGATCTGGTTGGACTTTGCCAGCTCCACGGCGCGCTCGATGAAGCGAAACGCCGCATCGCCCGCCACCGCAGAGAGCTTGCCGAAGGGCATGTCTTGTGGGATCAGCTGCAGGTCGATGCAGTCGATCACGCCGTGCTCGAATTGCGCTTGTTCCATGCGTTGAATCGGGCGCACACGCACGTCGAGTTTCAGCAACTGGTTGGCCGCTTCGAGGCGCTTGGCATCGCCAATCACCACGGCGCGCGCGAGCTTGTAGAGGCTGGGGTTGGCAAAGCTCTTGACGATGATTTCCGGGCCCACGCCCGCGGCGTCTCCCATGGTGATCCCGATGGTGGGCAGGTTGGCGCTCATCTCTTGTTCCTCGGTTGAATGTCGTCGTGTGGTGACAGGCGAGGTGCCTGCCATCCATGAATGAATGGCCTCGCTCGCGCGATGCAGTGATTGCGCGTTGCCGAACGCGCCCGCCTTGGTCGCAATCCACTGCGGATTGCGCGATTCGCTGACGGACAGCACCACGCCGGGCTCGCTTTCCGAATGCACGTGCAGCGTGTGAATGTCGAGCTCCTGCAGCACGGCGCGTGCGGTTTCGCCGCCTGTGACTACCAGGCCGGCCGCTTGCGACAGGGGCTGGTGCAGCAGCTGCGCCAAACGTGCGGCGAGCTGCGGGCCTTCAGCAGGATTCAGATGTTCATCGCTGCCGATGCTGATCACGATGTCGTGGCCTTGCGCCATTTCTTCGAGCACGGTTTGGAGCAATGCCGACGCGTCGCCCTGCGCATTGGTGCGCAACAGTGAGGGTGCGATTTCGTGGAGCCGCACATCGCTCTGTTGCGCGAGATGCTGTAGTTGCTGGCGAGCAATCGCCGACATGCTGCCGACGATGGTGATCACGCTGCGGCTTTGTGCGTGCGTCGCTGGCAGTGAAGCCTTGGATGAAGGCGCATCGCTGGACGCGAGTTGGGCGAGTGCATGCGACAGGCCCGCAGAGCACACGCTGAACGCGTTGTCGACACGCTCGCTGGCCCGTGCAAGCGTGCGCAAGTGCTCGTCGCTGGAGACATCAAACACGATGGCCTGAACGCCACGCGCGTTGGCTTGGTTGATGAATTGCGTGGCAGATTCGGCACCCGCATCGAGCACCGATTCGGGCGCGAGTTCAACGCTGAGTCCGGCATCGCCCAGCATCTGCGCAGGCCGGTCATCGCGGTGGGCGTGTTCGAGCTTCCAGGTGTCGGTGTCGGCAAGGCGCTGGCCGTTGACATACACCAGCCCGTCGCGCATCACGCGGTTCATGGCGGGAAAAGACGGTGCAATCAACGCAATGCCGTGCAGCGCTTTTTGCAGCGTAGCCACTTCACTGGCCCAGCCGCCGCGCAAGGTGGAGTCGATCTTTTTCAACACCGTGCGGCCTGGTGCATGGGCTGCCAGCACGCGCTGCAGTTTGGCGGCCGATTGCTCGCTGGAGTCTCGGCGGCTGTCGGTATCCACCGTGAGCACCTGCGCGCTGGTGGCGCTCGAAGAGGCTTGCACATCGAGCACCACCGCCGTGTTCAGACCCGCGCCCGCGAAACCGGCGGCACAGTCGGCTGCGCCGGAAAGGTCGTCGGAAACGATCAGGTAGCGGGTGCTCATGGGGCGGCTTTCGGTGCGGAGGCGGGGTGCAGGTTGGTTTGCATTTTGATTGATTCAATCATAATTCATCGAAAGTGATTGAAATCGAGGGATAACCCTAGATGAACGACGCAATAAATGAATGAAGTCCGCACGGCTGCTTATTTTTTCAGCATTTTGCCTCTCGTCATTGGGAGGTTTTGCGCATTCTTCAATTGAGCGCGATCGAGATTTGCCGAAGAGATGCCGCTCCGTATCGGGGAAAGTCCTGATTGGAGACTTATTCAAAAAGAGTTCTGATCGAAACACTCAAAACAACATTCATTTATTGAGTGAGTTGATCAGTTAACCCGGCAAGTCATCCACAGGTGCGCAAACCAAGGCGACGCGGATGATGACCAAACATCTGTCCTTAGAGGTGCCCATGTCCATGTCCAAAATGCAGTCCCAGCCCGTCGTTGCCCGCAAGGCAGCCCTCACACGCCGCACCCTCGTGGCCAGCAGCTTGCTGCTCGGCTTTGCCCAGTTCGGCTTCGCCGCCGATGTGTACCCGAGCAAGCCGATCACGCTGATCGTTCCCTACCCCGCAGGCGGCGCGAACGATGCCGTGGCCCGCATCGTGGGCCAGAAGATGGGCGAGTTGCTCAAGCAATCGATCGTTGTGGACAACCGCGCTGGCGCGGGCACCACCATCGGCACGACCATCGCCGCCCGCGCGCCTGCCGACGGCTACACGCTGGTGCTGGGCTCGCTCTCCAGCCACGCGATCAGCCCGCACCTGTACCGCCAGCCGGGTTACGACGCGATCAAGGACTTTGCGCCGCTCGGCATGATTGGCGAGGCACCCATCGTGCTCGAAGTGGCCACCAATTCGCCGTACAAAGACGTGAAGCAAATCGTCGATCAGGCCAAGAAGGAACCCGGCAAGCTCACCTACGGCTCGGCTGGTAACGGCTCGCCGCTGCACTTGGGCGCGGAGCTGTTCAAGCGCGCCTCGGGCGTGGACCTCACCCATGTTCCCTACAAGGGTGGCAATGCCCACACCATGGATTTGATGGGCAACCGCATCGACATGATCTTCGACACGCTGACCAGTGCCACGCCGCTGATCGCCTCCGGCAAAGTCCGCGCCCTGGCCGTGGCCAGCGCCGAGCGCCTGCCCGAGATGCCCAACGTGCCGACCTTTGCCGAAAGCGGCTATCCCAATTTTGTGGTGAATGCCTGGTACGCCCTGTACGCGCCCGCCAAGGTCAGCCCCGAAGTCGTGGCCAAGCTCAACAAGGCGTTGAACGACTCGCTCAACGATCCCGATGCGAAGGAGCGCCTGGCCAAACTCGGCGTGCGCAGCAAGGCGAGCACACCGGCTGAATTGGCGACGTTTACCAAGACCGAGCTGGATCGTTACGGCACCGTGATCAACGCCATCAACCTCAAGATTGACTGATTGCTCGCGGCATAGAGAGAAGAGAGAAGGAAGAAAAATATGAAGCGCGTGTTTCTCAAAGGCCTGGCCGCTGCGTTGTGCCTTGGTGCCGTGGCGTTGCCCGCCGCAGCGCAGGAATCCAAGCTCGTGAAAATCGTGGTGCCGTTCAACCCGGGCGGCGGCTCGGACCTGTTCGCGCGCCTGATCGCACCGGGCTTGTCGGAGGCGCTCAAGCTCAACGTCATCGTCGAGAATCGCCCCGGCGCGGGCGGTGTGATTGGTGCGGATTTCGTCGCCAAATCCAAGCCCGACGGACACACGCTGTTGATTTCGGATGCGTCGGCCTATGCGATCAATCCTTCTCTCTATCCCAACCTGCCCTACAAGGCCAGCCAGCTCACGCCGGTGATCGATGTGGCCCGCTTCGCCAACGTGCTGGTGGTGCCCGAAAACTCGCCCTACAACAGCATGGCCGACATCATCAAGGCGGCCAAGAAAGACCCGAGTAAGCTGACGATTGCATCGTCGGGCAACGGCAGCAG
>CALMCS010000693.1 GCA_937862875.1 uncultured Comamonadaceae bacterium | reverse complement strand
ACGGTGCAGATCGGCAACGAGACGCTGAATGTGCGCCACTGCCCCGGCCACACGCCCGGCCATGTGGTGTTTCACGCGCCGCAGATCGATCGCGCGTTTGTGGGTGACGTCCTGTTTGCGGGCAGCATTGGCCGCACGGATTTCCCCCAGGGCAATCACCAGCAGTTGGTGGACTCGATCAAGCAGCGTCTGTGGCCCATGGGCG
Source organism: uncultured Comamonadaceae bacterium (assembly GCA_937862875.1). Lineage (GTDB taxonomy): Bacteria > Pseudomonadota > Gammaproteobacteria > Burkholderiales > Burkholderiaceae_C > Diaphorobacter_A. The sequence continues at coordinate 9,049 of CALMCS010000693.1, read as the reverse complement.
ATCAGACCGTGTTCATTCCCGGCCACGGCCCGGAGAGCACGTTTGGCCGCGAGCGCCGGACCAATCCTTACGTGGGAAGCACTCAGTTCGGCTGAGCGCGTAGCGAAAAATCGATCAAGGTGCGCAGCGAATGCGCACCGCGATCCGGCACTTCACGTCACTTCACTTCATTTCTGCCCGCGCTTGGCCGCCTCGTAGAGGCCTTGCACACGTGAGACGTTTTCCTGCAGTTCGCGGATGCGATTCGGCCCGCTCGGGTGGGTGGACAGGAACTGCAGGCCTTGCTGCCCCGTCGCCTTGCCCATCTTTTCCCACAGACTGATGGAGGCCTGCGGGTTGTAGCCGGCGCGGGCGGCGAGTTCCAGCCCCACCAAGTCGGCGTCTGTTTCGTCCGAACGGCTGAATTTCAGCGTCAGCAGCTGCGATCCCAGATTGGCGGCGGTGCGGCCCACGTCGCCCAGACCGAGCAGTGAGGCTCCGAGCGAAATCCCCAGATTCGTCGCCTGCGTTTTGGCGAGGCGTGCGCGGGAATGTTCGCGCAGTGCGTGGGCCATTTCGTGGCCCATCACCATGGCGACCTCGTCGTCCGTGAGCTTGAGCTGGTCGAGGATGCCCGAAAAGAAGGCAATCTTGCCGCCGGGCATGCAGAACGCGTTGATCTGTTTGCTGCCCAGCAGATTCACTTCCCAGCGCCAGCTGCGCGCACGCTCGTTCCACGGATAGGTGTACGGAATCAGCCGCGCGGCGATGGCGCGCAGGCGGATGAGCTGCGGATTGTTGTCCGCCGCCAGCGCCTTTTGGGCCTTGGCCTGTGCGAGCAGTTGCTCGTATTGCTGCGTCGCCGATTTCTCCAGCGTCTCCGCCGGCACCAGCTTGCGCATGGCCGAGGCATCGCCCACATCGACCTGCGCCATCGCAGGCATTGCCAGCGCCGTTGCCGCACCACCGGCCGCGAGCAACAGTAACGCGCGGCGCGGGTTCCACGGCGCGTGGAGGCTGCATTGGCAGGAACCGCCCATGCTGGATAGATCGAAGAGTGGTGATGGTGGAGGTGATGAGCTGCGGTGCGTCATCCGCGCAGTTTAGGGCAAAGCGCCGGCCATGCGCAGTGCGCGCGACTCTTGGAGCTCGGCCTGCACGACCACCACCAGCCCCAACATCACCAGGGCCAGCCCGACCCATGATTGCAGCGCCTGGTGCTCGCCCACCACCCAGATCGCGAGCACGAAGGCGGCGACAGGTTCGATCAGCGACAGCGTCACGCCGGTCGCACCCGAGATGCCGCGCAGACCGCTGGAAAACAGCGCGTGCGCCATGCCCGACACCACCACGCCCAGATAGATCGCGACCAGCAGCGAGGCAACGCTGAAATGCGGCATTCCCGCCACCAGAAACGCCACAGGGACGGCGAACGCCGCCGCGCCGCTGAACACATAGAAGTTCACCAACGCGGGCGAGGCCTTGGCCACGAGGCGCTTGTTGATCAGCGCATAGGCCGCGTACGACAAGCCGGCGAGCAGGCACAGGATCAGGCCGCTCACGGACAGCGGTGCGGCGTTCGATCCGCCCTTGCTGAGCGCCATCGCCACCCCGCCCGCAATGCTCACCGCCGTGCCGATCCACCAGAGCGCGGACAGCGGCTTGCGCAGAAAGATCGCCTGCATCAGCCCGGCCCAGATCGGGCTGGAGCCAATCGCCACGGCGGTGCCGACCGCCACGCCCGTGAGCTTGACGCCCGCGTAGAAGCAGATGCTGTAGCCGCCAATGCCAATCGCCGCGAGCACGATGGAGCGCATGTCCATTCCCAGTTGCGAGGGCTTGGGGAACAAAGGTTGCACCTGCGCCCTCTCCTGAGATTGCCTATTTTTTAAGCGACGGCGCGCCATCACCCAGCACAGCGCCGCATAGAACAGGCTGGACACCACCAACTGCGCCGCGCCCAGCCAATAGGGCGAGAGCCCGCCGCCGCCCAGACTCTGCGCCGTGCCGGTCGTACCCCAGAAGATCGCGGCAATGCTGACCAGCGTGATGCCGGCCATCGGCGTGATGGCGTGGTGTGTGGAGGCTGGGGATTGTGGCTGGGTCATGGCGCCATCATGCGGCGATCTGCCCCGGCGATTTGTCGAGGGACTCTCGTGGTGCAGCGCATCAATGTTCGGCTCAAACAGTTCAAACGGCGTGGCCCGGCTTGCGCCGCAGATCGCGCGCCCCTACCTGGCGCTCGCGCCGCAGGGCAAACGCCAGCGCGCTGGCGCTTTGGTAGCCGCAGCGCAGCGCGGTGGTTTCCAGCGATTCGCCACGCGCGAGCGCTACTTCGGCGGCATCGAGGCGCAGATCGCGCAGCCATTGCTGCGGGGTTTTCCCCGTCAATTCGAGCCAGCGCGCGTGAAAGCGTTGCGCGCTCAAATGCACCAGCGCGGCCATGCGGCCGGTGTTCCAGTGGTCATGGAGCTGGCGCGAGACCTCATCGTGCACGGTCTGCAGATCGAGATCGCGGCGCGCCAGCACGCGGGGCGCGCCCAGCAGCTCGCCGAGTTGCGCCTGCGCATTGCCCTGCTCGTTCACCGACGGCCCGCGCAGCCCCGAGGGCACCGCAAAGCGCCGCACCTTGCCCACGCCGTTTTCGTCGTGCGGTGCGTCGATCACAAACAACCGGGCCCCCGGCGAGGCGAGAAAACCATGCACCACCCCAGCCGGCACGACCATGCCGCAGGCCGCGTCGACAAACGCCGCGCGACCGGCCACTTCGAGCTCCATGCGGCCTTCCAGCGCGTACAGAATCTGTGCGTGATCGTGCGCATGCGCCGAGTGTTCGCCGCTGTAGTGGCGAATCGAGGCGACCGGAGCGGTCAGCAGAAAGGGCGGAGGAGCATGGCGGGCCATACGGCAAATGGTAGCAAGTCGGGCCATTGCTTGTCGCCATAATGCTGAACAGTCATCTTTTGCGACTACCGCCTCCAACTCTGCGCCCGATGTCCTCCCCACAGTCCACCGCTCCCAACGAAAACACCGCAACGCCCAAGAAATCGTGGGGCGAGGCCTGGCTTGTCTACCTTCGGCCCGAGAGTCTGCGGATGCTGTCGCTCGGCTTTGCCGCCGGTCTGCCGCTGCTGCTGGTGCTGGGCACGCTGTCGTTTCGCCTGCGCGAGGCGGGGGTGGACCGCAGCACCATCGGGCATTTGAGCTGGGTGGGTCTGGCCTACGGCTTCAAGTGGATGTGGGCACCCATCGTCGATCGCGTGCCGTTGCCGTGGCTCACGCATGCGATGGGGCGGCGGCGCAGTTGGCTGCTGGTCTCGCAGATCGCCGTGATGTGCGGGCTGGCCGGCATGGCGTTTTCCAATCCGCAGACCGCTCTGGGGCCGGTGGTGGTGTGGGCGCTGGTCACGGCGTTTGCCTCGGCCACGCAGGACATTTCGCTCGATGCCTACCGCATCGAATCCGCTCCGTCCGACGAGCAGGCGGCGCTGGCGGCCAGCTACCAGCTTGGGTATCGCCTCGCGATGATCTGGTCCGGCGCGGGCGTGCTGTGGTTGGCCGCGCGCTCGGAAGTGGCGGCGCAGGTCGGCACGTATCAGGACTTGGCATGGAAGTTCGCCTATCTGATGATGGCCGCGTCGATGATCGTCGGCATCATCACCGTACTGGTGTCGCGCGAGAGCCAACGCCGTGAACTGCCACCGGCACGCGGTGCCAAGGAGTGGCTGGAGAGCGCGCTCATCGAGCCCTTTGCCGATTTCTTTCGCCGCTACAAATGGCATGCGGCGGTGATTCTGGCGCTGATCGCGATCTACCGAATCAGCGACGTGGTCATGGGCATCATGGCCAATCCGTTCTATGTCGACATGGGCTTCACCAAGGACGAAGTGCTGACCGTGGTGAAGACCTACGGCATCGTCATGACCATCGTCGGCGGCTTTGTCGGCGGTGCGCTGTCGATGCGCTTTGGCGTGATGCGCGTATTGATGCTGGGTGCGATCCTGAGCGCTCTCACCAATCTGCTGTTCGCGTGGCTCGCCACCATTGGCCACAACGTTCCCGCGCTGATTCTGGTGATCTCGGCCGACAACCTGGCCTCGGGCATCGCCTCGGGCGCGTTCATCGGCTACCTGTCTAGCCTCACCAACATCAGCTATTCGGCCTCGCAATATGCCTTGTTCTCGTCGCTGATGCTGCTGCTGCCGAAGTTCGTCGCCGGTTTCTCGGGCGACTTCGTGAACGCCTTTGGCTACAGCAACTTCTTCATGTCGACTGCCGCGCTCGGCCTGCCCGTGTTGCTGCTGGTCTGGGCCGCCGGCAAGGTCAAAAAGAGCGATGACAGCGCGACTGAAAAACCATTGGCCGATCGATTGATAAACTGAGTTGCCAGGCTCGTTGCTCACCGGCTTTACCAATCTTTACAGGAGCGGTAAACGAGCGCAGCACTGGTCATGCACCATATCCGCCAGACATCACATCAGCCGCATCGCCCGTGAATCCATGCATGTGCGAGCGCTGACTCCGTCTGATTCCGTGAACGTGAGAGAAGAATTCAAGCCATGCCCCACAACCTGCTGATGATCGAAGACGACGCCCGACTCGCCCAGATGGTGAGTGAGTATCTGGGACAGTCAGGCCTGCAAGTCACCCACTGTGGCGACGGAAAAAGCGGAATGGCGCGACTGTCCGGCCCGGACGCGACGGATCTGCCCGAGCTGGTGATTCTCGACCTGATGCTGCCCGACATGGACGGCCTCGAGATCTGCCGCCGCATCCGCGCCCTGCCCGCGCCCGCATCGCAGATTCCGGTGCTCATGCTGACCGCCAAGGGCGACCCCATGGACCGCGTGATCGGCCTCGAAATCGGTGCCGACGACTATCTCCCCAAGCCCTTCGAGCCCCGCGAACTGCTGGCCCGCATCCGCGCCATCCTGCGTCGCCGCGAAACCGGCACGCCGCCCGCCACACAGACACTGCGCTTCGGTTCGCTCGAAATCGACCGCGACGCGCGCACCGTGAGCGTCAACGGCCAGCTCGCCGATCTCACCTCCTACCAATTCGATTTGCTGGTGACGATTGCCGAGCGCGCCGGTCGCGTGCTCACCCGCGACCAGATCATGGAGGCCGTGCGCGGTCGCGAGCTCGAGGCCTTCGATCGCTCGATCGACGTGCACATGGGCCGCATCCGCGCCGCCATCGAGGTCGATGCCAAGAATCCACGCCGCATCCTGACCGTGCGCGGCGTCGGCTACGTGTTCGCGAAGCAGCAAGACTGAAGAAACTGAAGAAGACATGTCGTTGATCAGCCCCTTTTCCCGTCGCCTGTATCTGCGCATCTGGCTCGCCGTCGTCGGCGGCGTGCTGGTGTTTGCGTTTGCGGTGGGGATCGCCTGGCGCTGGGCAGCGGAGCACAACGAGCAGAATCTGCAACCGCCCGCACGCGAGATCGTCATCACCGACGCGAGCGGCAAACCGATCATTGAAGGTCTGGCCACGCGCGGTCCGCGCGAGCCGGGTGAGCCATCGAACTTTGCCATCGAGACCGAGACCGGCGAGAAATTCCAGATGCAGATGTCGGCACGCGCGCCGCGTCCCGCGGAACGGGATGGTCGTGAAGGTCGCGATGGGCACGGCGGACGCAACGATGTCGCCTTCTGGCTGCGCCCACCGTTTGGCTTCATCTGGATGCTGGGTGCCGTGGGCATCGCCGTCACGATCGGCGTGTTCCCCATCATCCGGCGTTTGCTGCAGCGGCTCGAAAACCTGCAGCGCAGCGTCAAGCGCTTTGGCGAAGGCGATCTGAAGGTGCGCGTGCGCACCCAGGGCCATGACGAAGTGGCCGATCTCGCACGCCAATTCAACGCCGCGGCCTCGCGCATCGAAACGCTGGTCACCTCGCACAAATCACTGCTGGCCAACGCCTCGCACGAGCTGCGTTCGCCGCTCACCCGCATCCGCATGGGCATGGAGCTGATGCAGGACGGCGTGCCCTCGCCCAGCTCGCGTGCTGAAATTTTGCGCAATATTGCCGAGCTCGACCAGTTGGTGGACGAAATCCTGCTCGCCAGTCGCCTCGACTCCGGCGTGGCCGATGTCGGCACGATGGAGCCGGTCGACCTGCTCGGCCTCGCTGCCGAGGAATGCGCGCGCGTCGACGCCGATCTGAACGCCCACACTCAAGGGTTGCACGCCAGCGACCTCGACGTACACGGCAGCGCCAAGCTGCTGCGCCGCGCCGTGCGCAATCTGCTGGAGAACGCCCGCCGCTACAGCCAGGGTGAAATCACGCTCGACCTGTCGCGCGAAGGCAGCGAAGTGGTGGTGCGCGTGAGCGACTTCGGCCCCGGCGTGGCCGCCGATCAGCGCGAGCGCATCTTCGAGCCGTTCTACCGCCTGCCCGGCGCGAGCGAACGCTCGGGCGGCGTGGGCCTGGGATTGGCACTGGTGCGCTCGATCGCCGAGCGCCACCACGGCAGCGTGCGCTGCGAAGACCGGCCCGACGGCCAGGCCGGTGCTTGCTTTGTGCTGCGCTTTCCTGTTGCCCCACTGGCTTCGGATTGACTCGGTCAGCGTTCGATCAATCCTTCAAGCATGCCGCGTCGCGCGGAAGTGACGCCCCCAAGCGCAAGACTTAATTCAGGGCCTTGCGCGCAGGCCAAACCACCAGCGACACGGCATACATCAGCGCGCCAATCACCAGCGACAACGCCGCGCACTCCAACCCGCGTTCGAAGCCCTTGCCTTGTGGCGCGTGCATCAGCATGAACGCCACGAGCGGCGGCCCCGCGATCTGGCCAATACCGTAGAGCCCGGTGATCAGGCCCACAAAGCTGTCGGCCGATGCCGGCCAGATGCGGCGCGCTTCCTGCAGGCCGAAGAAGGTGATCGCGGTGAACGGCAGGCCCACGAGCAGGCTGCCGATGGCGAATCCCGCCGTGTTGGGAACCAGCAGGCTGAGCGCGATGCCCGATGCCTGCGTCAGATACGCGGCGATCAGCAGCATGCGGCGCGACCAGCGCGCCGGCAGGCGGGTGCTGAGCAGTGCGCCGACCAGGGCGCCAGCGCCCGCGATCGGCCAGAACAGATCGGCCCAGACCGAATGTCCCGGCATGACCTCGCGCGCAATCACCGGCAAGAAGGTGGCCGTGATGATGTAGCCAAAGCCGGACAGCCCATACGCCAGCGCGTGCACGACGCGCGCACCCACGGGCTCGGCGGGAACCGGGGCCGCGTGGCTGGCCGCCGCTGCGCCTGTACTCAATGCGGCGCGGCCCCGAATCACCGGCCAGATGATGGCGCAGAGCACCACGGCCAGGGCGGCAAAGGTCCACCAGCCGCTGCTCGCGCGCCAACCCGCGGCCACCATGCCGCTCGCCATGAGGCCGGTGACGAGAATGCCCGAACCCGGGCCGCCAAAAATCACGCCCGCCAACTCCGGCCTGCCCAAGCTGGCCAGGCGCACCATGCACCAGGACGAAACGCCCAGAAAGGTGATGGCGCTGGCCACGCCGGCCGCAAATCGCAGCGCCGGCCAGGCGGAGGGCCAATCTGGAGCCATCGCGGCCGTGAGCAACACGGTGGCGACCAGGCCGGTTTTGGTGATCAGGGCCGGGTGCCAGACCGCGTAGAGCCTCGGTGCCACCCAGGGCAAGGCCATGCCCAGGAATGCGCCCACGAGATAGCCGAAGTAGTTGGCCGTGGCCAGCCAACTGCCCTGCGTGAGCGTGATCACGCCGTCGTGCAGCATCATCGGCAGCAAGGGCGTGAACGAGAACCGGCCGATGCCCATGGCCACCGCCAAGGCAATCAGGCCCGACAGCGCTACGGCCCAGGGCCTGAGGGAGCCTTGGGCTGCGGGACTGGCGTGGGGCGGTACGGTTACGGTGGAGGCGGTGAGTGTTTTCATGGTGATTTAAAAATCTCTTTTTAAGATTAATTCATGTAAACTTATCTCGCAACAAGATTTTTAAGGCATTCGTTCGCAATGGACTTGCTCGCACTCGACATTTTTCGCACCGTCGCGCAGGAAAGCAGCGTCACCCGCGCTGCCGAGCGGCTCGGGCGCGTGCAATCCAATGTGACCACGCGCATCCAGCAGCTCGAAGAACAGCTGGGCACGCCGTTGTTTCTGCGGGAAGGCCGGCGCATGGCGCTCACGCCTTCCGGCCATACGCTGCTGGGGTATGCGGAGCGGCTGCTGGCCTTGGCCGAAGAGGCGCGCCAGGCGCTCAAACCCGATGAGGCGAGCGGCCACCTGCGCCTGGGGGCGATGGAGAGCACCTCGATGACGCGCCTGCCCGTGCCACTCGCCCAGTTGCATGCCGACTGGCCCGAGCTGCAGCTCGATCTCTCGACCTCTCCGTCGCGCCAGTTGGTGGAGCAGGTGCTCGACTTCCGCACCGACGCCGCACTCGTCGGCTGGCCGCCACCGGATCTCGATGGCACCATCGATTCGCTGGCGCTCGACTGCACGCCGATCTTTCAGGAGCCACTGCTGCTCGCCCTGCCCGCCAGCCATCCGCCCGTCACCCAGCAACAGCCACTGCAGGTGGACACGATTGCCGTCTTCAAGCGCGGCTGCACCTATCGGCAGATCGGAGAAGACTGGATGCGCGCCGCCAACGGCCAGGCGCCCAAGGTGCTCGAGCTCGCGTCATACCCGGCCATCCTCGCCTGCGTGGCCGCGGGGCGCTGCGCGGGCATCATTCCGCAGAGCATGCTCGACCAACTGCGTTCGCCACCCGCGCTGCAATGGGTGCCTGTGGGCGAATGCACCACCATGTTCATCACGCGCAGCGGCTATCACACGCCTGCGCTGCAGGCGCTCAAGACGGCGCTGCTGAACAGCAGCGTCAGCCCCCACACCGACACCAGCCACTGAATTCCCAGCCCCACGGAGAACCGACATGTCCGTCACCTCGACCACCTCCCTGCTTCAGCAACTGCACATCGAGCACCCGATCATCCAGGGCCCGATGACGGGCTCGGACACCCCCGCGCTCGCCGCCGCCGTCTCCCGATCCGGCGGCCTCGGCATGCTGGGCTGCGGCATCCGTTCGCCCGCCGCCAT
>CALMCS010000692.1 GCA_937862875.1 uncultured Comamonadaceae bacterium | reverse complement strand
TGAAGCACCTGGGGCAGGCGCACCGACAGAGAATTCACGTTCCAGGTGGCAATTTTCATAAGTAATTTATCCTATTGATTTTAAATAATTAATTTCTTATTGGTTGTTTTGAGGCCCCCAAAGAGGCCCCCAAATGAAATCTCTTAAAACCCTTTGGCTAACGAGCCGAGGGCAACCTGCGCTTCTGTCCTTGCGACCATCAAGCCCGTTCATGAGGCCTCTCCATCCTGGAGTCCATAGGCCTGTGCGATCCGGTCCAGAAAATCGGCGAGGGGGGCCCGGCCGAGCCCCAGGGCCCTGGGGTCGAGAGAGTCGTCGGCTACCGCTGCATTCAAAAATCTTCTCATGTCATCGGCGATTTTCGCGTCGAGAGGGATGCGCGTTGTGGGGGCGAGTAATTGCGAAAGTCGCAGAACATCGTTGGCGTGTTTGCGGATGCTCTTGGCATCCACCTGTTCGCCTTGCTCCCGGCGGGCGCTCAGGTCCAGCCAGGCAATGGCTTTCAACGGGATCAGGCGATCCTCGCCGACCCAGGGCAAGCCATCAATCTCGCGGCGGCCGGCCATGATGAATGCGTAGTAGGCGTCATCGAGCAGGATGGCCGACAGGCTTGAAACCGCTTCGTCGAAGGGGATCGGCGTGAGCTGTCCGTTCTCGATGGGCCGCAGGCTGTCGGGCGCACGGGAGAACAGTTCGACCATGACCGGAAAGCTGTTGTCGGTCGGCTTCTGAAACCGGTAGAAGGCCGGCTTGCCTGTGTCGCTGGCCTGCCGGATTTCATAGCCGCCCGCTTCGATGAACCTCCAGAAGGTTTCGCCGAATGCCGGCGTCAGCGCCTCGACATGCAGCACGACATCAAGGTCCTTGGTGGCGCGGAAGTCCAGCCCGGCCTCTTCCATTGCCAAGGTGGCCGCAGTGCCGCCGATCAGGATGTACTGGTCCGGGTAGTCGGCGAACCATGCCCGGAAAACATCCAGCCCCTTCACCATGGCAATTGTTCCTTCAGTGCCTCCAGCGCGCTTTGGACACGTTCATCGGTGCTATCCCGCAAGCTCAGTATGAGCGAGAGAGGGTCCACCGTGTCGCTGTCCGGCTGCAGTGTCGGGGTGTAGTTCCACAACTGCCATTCGCATGCGCCTGGCATGGCTTCTGGAAGTTCGACGATGTCTGCCTTCAGTGCCTGCCATGCGGTGCGGCTCACGGCGAATACCGGCGATCTGGGTTCCGTGAGCATCGAAAGGCGAGCGAGCGCGCTCAGGCCCGCCACCCGCACGGGCAGTTCCGTCCGTATCTGCGTGGATATCCAGACGGTGCGCTGCACGGGACTGCGCAGCAGGTGCAGTGCTTGCTCCCACGTCTCATGTGCAGAATATGTCATGTTCAGGTACTGGGACCGGCCGGCCTTGTGTGCCTGTGCGAGTCCTGCCGCCACCAGTTCCCGCACGGCGCGCGAGAGCGTCATAGGGGTGTAGCCCAGAGTGGCGGCTGTCTCTGCAGGATGCCATTCGGCCTCCCAGCGAGGACGCAACAAGGCGGTGATCAACATGGCCTGAGCCGAAGGGCTGAGCGGAGTGTCTGTCGAGCTGGGGCGTTGGCGGAAGTATTCGCGCAGGTCCAGGCCTAAGTCGGGCAGGTAGAGCTGGTTGCCGGGAACAATGAACGGCACTTTTTGCACGATCAGGCGTTTGCGCTCGTAGGAGGCGAGTGCCTCCGTCACATAGACCACAGGCTGTCCCGCTACCGACCTCAACTTGTCCAACCGATTCCGGATATCGCCAATGGACGGTTTGTCTGGATTTCGCTCTAGGGCCAGCAAGACCTTGTGGCCAAGGATGTCCAATTGCCAGAAATCGAAGGCGTCGCGCAAAAAGTAGGGCAGGCTCTCCAGGCCCGCCCACGGCTCATGGCTCGACGTGGAGACGCCGAGTGTTTCATGCAGGTAGTTCTGAGCGCTGGTGGCAAGGGTGGGCACGACAATTGGGATTCATAACTCAATGATCGCACGATAACATCGTTAGTGTTATCGTGCAAATCGAAGTTATTATTGATCGCCAGCCATAGCAAGGTGGTGTATCAGGGCCTGCCGCCCATCTGAGTCGACCCGAGATGCCTGGTCGGCCCGGCAACCACATAACCTTCGGGATCGTCGATCCAGGCCTGCAGTGCGGCTGGCGCCCAGCCGCATGCGCGTCCTCCGAGGTGAACGGGCGGCGGGAACTTGCCTTCGGCGATTCGCCGATACAAGGTGGCGCGGCTCAACGCCGTGATGCGCATCACGTCAACCATACGAAAAAATGCAGGAGACGCCATAGGCATGTGAAGCGTGTCGCGATGGCCGGTGGGGGACGTGAGTGACATGGCGAATCCTGAGAAAGTAACCATGTCCTCAGATTGCCTCAGAAGGTCTTTGCTGAAAACTCACGTGGGCGTACTGCGGCGAAGATGATCGGAAGAGTCTGCCGGCGCGACGACGGATCGGGCTTTGTGCAATCGCTTGAACCCCCGATCCCGTTCCATGAACGCCTCCAGCATGTGCGGAATCAACGCCACAGCATCCACCGCCTCGCCGTAGGTCTGCGCATGCAGTGCCGCATAGCGGTCAAGGTCTGCCTTTAGGCGGACAGAACACGCGAAGGTGAGCTTGACGGTCTCCGTCCTGGGCAGTGGCCCCAGTCGCAGCTTGTTCGTGTTCATCGTGATGCCCCCTTGACGAAGAACAGTGGCTGATACGGCCGCAGCACCAGATCTCGATTGACGATAATGCGCACCGGCAAGCCGGGCCGGCTGGTTAGTGTCGGCTGGATGTTCATGTTGCGCCGGGTGATCTCCTGGCCCACCTGGTTGACGCTGTCCTGCAAGCCGTCGCGCCCGGCGATGATGATGCGGTTGCCATCCTGCCGGTTCTCCGGCGCGGCCAACTCAGCACCTACACCGAGCAGCGTGGTCAATGCCGCGCCAGCCAGGATGCGGCCCCAGTGCCGGTCAACCTCGTCTTCCACCCCGGCATAGCCCGCTGGATCAGTGCCCACGAGGTTGTCCAGCGTCAGCGAGGACGTATCCGGCAGGATGATCCGGTTCCACACCATCTGCACCCGGCTCTGGCCGTAGTTCACCTGGCTGTTGTACCGGCCCAAGATGCGCGAACCCTGCGGGATCAGCAGGAACTTGCCCGTGGCCGTGTCGTAGACCGGCTCCGTCA
>CALMCS010000691.1 GCA_937862875.1 uncultured Comamonadaceae bacterium | reverse complement strand
ATTTATCGACCGGGAAGTCTTCGATCTGGTTCACGTGCTGCAGGCCCGCGTTGTTCACCAGGATGTTGATCGCGCCGTACTGCGTTTCGACACTGCGGATCATGGATTCGATTTCTGCCGGTTTGCGCAAATCTGCGCGCACATAGCGTGCGTTCACGCCATGGGTCGATGCGATTTCCTGAGCGACGGCAGTGCCTTCCTCATCGCTCACGATGCCGTTGATCACCACGTTGGCGCCGTCGCGCGCCAAGCGCTGGGCGATCGCCAGACCGATGCCGGAATTGCCGCCTGTCACCAGGGCTGTACGGTTGTTGAGATTTGCCACTGTCGCTGCTCCAAATGCTTTTTCAATTGCAATGGATCGTAGGAAGCGTGGGGCTATATGTCCAATACTCAATTTGTGGCTGATTTATATTCACTGCGTCTTAATCAACGGGCGAGACGGGTGTCATGGAATTGCGTCATCTGAAGGGGTTTCTGGCAGTGGCTCAGGAGCAGAGCTTCACGCGTGCGGCGGAGAAGCTGCACATGGCTCAGCCGCCGCTCAGCCAGCGCATCCGTGAATTGGAGGAAGAGCTTGGAGTGAAGCTGTTCGAGCGCTGCACGCGCAGCGTCCATTTGACGCAAGCAGGGGCCAGTTTCCTGGAGGGCGTGCAATCGATCTTTCTGCAGTTGGAGCAGGCTGTCGAGGCGTGCCGACAGGTCGACCGCGGCCAAACCGGTCTGCTGCGCGTGGGCTACACCGGGCGCGCCAGCCACCAGTTGCTGCCGCGTCTGGTGCTCCATTTCCGCCAGCATTTCCCCGATGTGCAGCTCGACATCCAGGGGCCTCACCCCACGGGACTGCTGCGTTCGCGTCTGCTCGATGGTCAATTGGATGTGGCGCTGTGCTTTCTGCCGCTGCGCGATGCGCAGATCGAAACACGCGGATTCATCGGCAGCGAGTTTTTGCTGGCGCTGCCCGCCAGCCACCCTTTGGCGAAACATCCGCAAGTCTCGCTTGCAGAATTGGCCAACGAGCGTTTCGTGGGTTATCCGTCCAATCAAGGCTTTCATTTGCGCGATTGCATGGACGATGCCTGCCGAGCGGCAGGGTTCACTCCACATGTGGTGCACGAGAGCGAGACCTCCCAGGTGCTGATCTGTCACATTGCGGCGGGTACCGGCGTTTCAGTGATCCCTGCCGAGCTGCAGCAGTTGGAGCATTTGGGCGGGGTGGTGTTCAAGTCACTCGGCGAGAATGCCCCGCGACTCGAGCACGGCATGGCTTGGATGCGCAACAACCGCAACCCCGCGCTGCACAATTTGTTGGGTCTTGATTTGACTGAAAACCCTTGAGAGAGCTCCGGTAGCAAAATAGCGGGTTCGCGGCAACGTGCTGAATGCTCCCATTCCGCCTTTCGCTGCCTCCTTCCATCGGTCTGAAATCCATTGTTTTCAACGGTGGCATGCTATCGAAACCAGAGTAATTTGATTTGACACCCGCGCATTTTGTTTTGAATGATGTCTTCGGCTACGAGGAATTTCGTGGCTCGCAACAGGACATCATCGAGCATGTGATTGCCGGTGGCGATGCCTTGGTGCTCATGCCCACGGGTGGCGGCAAGTCGCTGTGCTACCAGGTGCCGGCCATTGTGCGGCGCGATGCGGGGCAAGGCGTGTCGATCGTGGTTTCGCCGCTGATCGCGCTGATGCACGACCAGGTCGGTGCCCTGCACGAGGCCGGCGTCGAAGCCGCCTTCCTCAACTCCACCCTCGACTGGCAGGCCACGCTCGACGTGGAGCAGCGCCTGTCGCGCGGTGAAATCACCTTGCTCTACGCGGCCCCCGAGCGCGTCAACACCGACCGCTTTCTGGCCCTGCTCGACGGCCTGTACCAGCGCAACCAGCTCGGCCTGTTTGCGATTGACGAAGCCCATTGCGTGAGCCAGTGGGGCCATGATTTCCGTCCCGAATACCGCTTGCTGTCGGTGCTGCACGAGCGTTACCCCAACGTGCCGCGCATCGCGCTCACGGCGACCGCAGACGATCTCACACGCGCCGACATCGTCGAAGGTCTCAAGCTGCACGACGCGCGCCAGTTCGTCAGCAGCTTTGACCGCCCCAACATCCGCTACACCATCGTCGAGAAGAAAGAGCCGCTCGCGCAGCTGCTGCGCTTCATCGAGCGCGAGCATCTCGGCGAAGCCGGCGTGGTGTATTGCCAGTCCCGCAAGCGCGTGGAAGAACTGGCCGATGCGCTGGTGAACGCCGGCATCAAGGCCCTGCCGTACCACGCGGGCTTTCCGCCCGAGGTGCGCCA